>JBJXFZ010000157.1:0-2826 GCA_046154245.1 Pyrinomonadaceae bacterium | reverse complement strand
ACCGAGTGAAAGGACGACCCAATACCAGCGATGAACGGCATGCTGGACATTTTTGAGATAAGCTATGGTCGCAAGCAGTACGGAAGCGATCACTAAGATCAGCATGCTGAAGAATGCCGGGACGTTGAGTTCCTTGTCGACGCTGACGACCTTTGCCATCTTGCTTACAAATTTCGAGTCATAACCGGCAAAATAACCTGCCAACGAAACCGCCAAACTCGCAAGCAATATCATCGCCGCCACGGAAGACAAAAATATCGCCACGCTGCGCGAGTTGATCGGGATATGGTTTACCGCAGACGGTTCATGATGCTCTCGCACATCTTGCTCTGCTGCAAAGAGAGAACTGATTTTTAAAGGCGTCTTGAGAAAACTGATCACATGTTCCATTTCTAAACTCCTAATCTAAAAGCTGCGACGCGTGATGAATAGTTCCCGGTAATACCGCGTGTCGATTCCTCGGAAAGACTGGTTCTGCCGAGAGCGAGCAGATCCGCGTGTATGCCGTTGACGGTCGGCTTTGTTGTAACAGCGACCGTAAATCCCGCGTCAGCTACCGCTGAACGGACGATGTCGCTGTGTTCTCCGTTTGGATAAGCGAATGTGCGGATAGGCACGCCGAGTTCGCGCTCTAACCGAGATCTGCTCTCATCAACTTCGCGCACGATCGTATCGGTTTCTTCCAACGGCAGGACAACGTGGTTGGCCGTATGAGCGCCGAATGTGATATTTTCAGCGGCCATCTCGCGAACCATCCTCCAGTCGAGCAGTTGATAATCGACCGGATAATCGTCTGTCACATCAAGCGCGGAAATCATCGATCTGATAGCGTCTTCACGCAATCGGAATGGCATATACACCAGCCGTTCGGCATGTGCGAGCGATGCGGTCGGCCGGGCAAACTCGCGTGCTATACGCGGATCGACACCGGCGTTTTGTAGCGGTTCGACGAGCGAAACGCCGTGTTCACCTGCGATCCTGAGTAGCCAGAATATTTGGTCGTGAGCAAGCGGAATGCTACCGCTGACAAAATTTGTAGGAAGAAACATTGTCGCGGGAAGGCTGAAATCACGAAGCACGGGAAATGCCTGTTCATAGAAGTCAAGATATCCGTCATCGAACGTTATGACCGCGATCGGACGATCAACTCTGCCACGAACGATCTCATCCGCCGCCGCTTCGAGCGACATTACGTCGTAGTTCGCCTTCAGGATCTCGCAGTGTTTACGAAACGAACTCGTCGAGATCGACAAGCCGTAGTAGCCGTCCTTCTCAGCTCTCGCGAGGTCGCCGACAACCCTGTGATAAGCAATGATATTGACCCCGATCGAGGCTCGTGTTTTTCTGATCGATGAGGCTGAGGATTTGATAGCGCGTTTGGCGATGAGGTTTAGATCGACGGTCTTGTCCATTGACAGCTCGTCGATGAGATAAGACCGGAGAGTTTTTTCGTAAAGGCGAATATCGAAATCCTGCGTGACCTTGCGGCGGGCAGCTCGTCCGAGACGGATTCGCCTTTCAGGATTCGACGCAAGCTCGCGTATCTTTGCGGCAAGCGAATCGATATCGCCCGGTGCGACCGTCAACGCGTTGATTTCATCGTCGATGATCTCGGGGATTCCACCTACCGGCGTCGTCACTATCGCAAGGCCGGATGCCATCGCCTCAAGCACCGACATCGGCATTGCCTCAGCGTAAGTCGGAAGGACAAAGATGTCGGCGGACGCGTATCGCTCGCGTATTTTTTTGACGGGCAAGGGGCCAAGACTTTCGATCAGATTGGCGATGCCAAGCCGCTCGCATTCCGTCCGCAGATTCTCGGCGCCAAAACCGACGATCGAAACTTTAAGATCGATGTCTGAGGTTCGCAGTTTTGCGAGTGCCTTTAGCAGGTCGCTTTCACCTTTTAGCTTGCCGATCGCCCCAACGAAAAGTATCCGGATCACGTTATCGCTCACAGCTTCTTTCGGTCTGAAGGCGGCCGTGTCAATGGCATTTGGTATTTTCACAACTCGCTCGCAGCTTGAGATCGATCGTATCGTTGCGGCTGTCGCGGTCGAGACGGCGATAATGCTGTCGCTCATGTCGAGCCCGGTTTTGATCAGCCAACGGCCCGGCTTCGGTTGTTTCGCATAGTAAAGTTCAGCGTCGCCGGCGTGAAAGTGCGTCACGACAACACGTCGGAGGAGTTTCGCCAACAGCACGAAAAGCCCTTCGCGATAGAGGCTTGCATTGCTGCCGATATGCACGTAAACGAGATCGGGACGGCGCGTCAGGCAGTGCCATGCGACATGCACGGCCGCGCTCAGCGCGAGAAGAAACTTTGCGGGTCTGCGAAATTCCTCTGCTTGTGACGCGATGTATTTTATGTCGAAGGCGTCTGAGATCGAGGAGCCGAGTATCGCCGAAGTAAGTGTCGTTATGCCGCCGCGTGTCTTGGTCAAGTGCATGCCGATCATTAGCATTCGCGGCTTTCGCACGTGTCCGGGGGTCTGTTCAACGGTAACGTCCGCTGCTGTAGCTGCAAGTTTCATCCGTGGCCAAATCGAAAATCCCGAGAGGGCTCGAGCGATAAAAATCACTTCGAGAAATGCCATAAATATCAATGCCAACAGTTGAGCGGTGGCGGCGCCGACCGCCCCGAACTCTGGGATCAGAATTATGGCAGTGCCCAGGAAAACAGCAACGCCAAACACATTGGCAATAAGGTCATATCGCTGCAAATTTAGCGCAAATAATCCGCGTGCGACGATCATGATCAGGCAAAAAGGAATCAGGCAGAGTGCAAAAATATCGAGTGCGGCGGCCGAATCAGCATATCTTTCG
>JBJXFZ010000154.1:0-9148 GCA_046154245.1 Pyrinomonadaceae bacterium | reverse complement strand
AGCCTTTCGGCTTCGGCTTCGAGCGTACCAGACGGCGGCTTTCCGCTCCTTCCGTCCTCGAACGGCGTGTCACCACATCCGTTCCACCTCTCGGTGCCGGTCAAAATGCCCGTAAGCAATCTCGACTATGTATGCCATCTTACGCCCATAAAAATAGAAGTCAAGTAGAAAGCACTTTAACTTTCGCCCCTATTTTATAGGCCTTCTGTGCAAATGCTGTGGAAAATGATGTGGGAAAACTGTGGACGAAAATGTGGAAAATCCGGCAAGTGTTTTGACGGCAACGATATCCGCAATCGAAAATCTAGGTAGGGTGAACCGGCAGCTTATCGGAAAAAAAATTCCGGCCGGAAATATTTTTTT
Source organism: Pyrinomonadaceae bacterium (assembly GCA_046154245.1). Classification (GTDB taxonomy): domain Bacteria; phylum Acidobacteriota; class Blastocatellia; order Pyrinomonadales; family Pyrinomonadaceae; genus OLB17. The sequence goes on along the minus strand of JBJXFZ010000154.1, from coordinate 8,785 downwards.
TCGATTCGATGATTTCTCCATCTTGCACAAAACTATTTCTCGATTTACTCTTTTCACACTATGAGAAAGTTGCTTTTACTTGTCGTAACATCACTTTTTTGCGCGAATCTCTTCGCTGCTGGTCGCCAGGATGTTCTCGATGACGGCTTTACGTGGTTTGAGGCCGTCAATGGCGAGGCTCTCGGCGGCAATAACATTCCGTACAGCACGGGCTGGTATTTGAAGATAAACCTGCGCGTGTTTGGCGAATACCCTGTCCGGAGCGCGTTTAAGGTCGTCGTCTCGAAGGCCGGTAAGGCGATCGCAACGACCCGGTGCGAGACCGCGAGATACAGCAACACGACGGGAGCACTCGACGAAAGCTCTATGAACACGGTCGAATGTTGGAAAAAGGACACGGCGACAAAAGAGATCGGTGTATTCGACGTTCAGATCTTTACAGTAGACGGACAGACCGACGCAGAAAAGCTCGTTCGCACGTATAAGATCGACGTGCGAACCGTCAACCGCGTACGCTCGGGCCAGGAGGCCGGACTCGCTCCGCCGCAATATTACATAAACCGTCACAATGAGGCGGCCGTTAGTTGGGTTCATCTGCGGCCTCGTGAATACGCTGGCTATCTGGCCCGCATCAGCTCTCCCGAGCGTCTCGGTGCAAATCACGTAGAGTTTTACTTTAGCCTCTCGCCGTCGGAGGTTGGCAAAAATCTACCGCACGGCTATATGCGTTGCTCGGTAAACGGCCAGCGTTTGACCATGCCCGGCCCCGACGGTTTTGCCGATCAGGCGATCAGCCGCCGCGAGATGTTTTACACGGTGATTCATCAGGATCGTATCGCGCCGAAATACCAACGCGGCACCGAATACCGCGACGAGATCGGGTTTCACATGGTGCGCGTGCTTGCGCCTCTCACGTGGGGCGAGAGGCGCAACCGCTGGGAAAATCGCAACGCCCTCGATGATTTTCCGGGCAATTGGCAGTGCGATTTGATGAACAACGGTGAGGTTTGGCGAACGTGGCGTTTTGCGGTCGCAAGCGGGCGACTAGCTGTTCACCCCGAACAGAACGGCAACATAAATCTCGGCTACAATTCGTACCTGGTGAATATGGAGATTCCGCCGGGCGGCAGTGCTCTTGATCTGAGACTAAACGGCCCGTCTACGTCGCTGTTCTATGGCCAGCCGTGGACGTCGGCTGAAGGCAAAGCGATGGCCGGCAAAGTGCCAAAGAAGGGAAATCCGTTCCCCGTTCCGTCAAACTCGCCAAACGCGGTGAAGCAGTGGTGGGAGAACTAGAAGAAACAAAAAAGCACGCCAGAGAGCGTGCTTTTTACTACAGATTTTGCGTACTATCAAGCGGCTTTTGGCGCGAGCTCTGCGGCTCCCTCGGCGTAAACGCTAATGAACTTGCCGCGCCGGCCTTTGTCTTCGAATTTGACGAAGCCCTCGATAAGCGAAAACAGCGTGTCGTCCTTGCCACGGCCGACGTTGTTGCCCGGCTTCCATTTCGTGCCGCGCTGACGAGCCAGAATGTTGCCGCCGAGGACGTGCTGGCCGCCGAATTTTTTCAATCCGAGCCTCTGTGCCGTTGAATCGCGGCCGTTTCGTGATGAACCTACTCCTTTCTTATGTGCCATTTCTTTAGTGAATAGTGAATCGTGAAAAGTGACAGCTCCAAAAGCCCTTGTCACTGGTTTAGTCTATCTTAATCTCCGTAAACCCTTGTCTGTGGCCTTGCGTACGTTTGTACTGCTTGCGGCGTTTTTTCTTGAAAACAATGATCTTATCGTCTTTACCGTGCGCGACGACGGTTGCTTTCACTTTCCCTGCTCCGACCTTGCCGCCGGCGAGCATCGTATCGATCTCAACCTTTTTGCCTGCATCAGCCTTTAACGTCGGAACGCGAAGCGTCTGTCCGCTCTCAACCGCAAACTGTTTTCCACCTGTTTTGATAATTGCGTAACTCATTTGTTAGCTCCCACGAAAGGCGGGAAGTCACCCGACAATCGAAAAGGTCAGATTATACGGGAAACTCGACGCAATCGTCAAACCGATTCCCCACGAAAAACACGAAAGGCACGAAATATCGAAGACTCTTAATTTCCTTGGTTTTCGTTTGTTTCGTGGTTAATTCTTAAGCTACCGACGGATCTTTCACGATCGCTATGAACGGCAAATTGCGATAGCGCCCCGCAGCATCGAGGCCATAGCCCACGACGAACTTGTTTGGCACGACAAAGCCTGTGTAATCAATCTTTAGCTCGGTTTTGATGCGCGGCTCGGGTTTGTCGAGAAAGCTAGCGAGCTTGATCGATGCGGCGCCGCGTGAGCCAAGAATGTCGAGCAGACGCGACAAAGTCAGGCCGGTGTCGATGATGTCCTCGACGACAAGCACGTGCTTGTCGCGGATGGGATTGCTCAGATCTTTGAGGATTTCCACATCTCCGGTCGATTTTGTGCCGTCTTTGTAACTCGAAACCGCCATGAAATCTATCGTGAGCTTGAGATCGATCACACGCATCAGATCGGCGAGAAAAATGCACGAGCCCTTCAAAACGCTGACTAGAACGAGGTCTTTGCCCGCGTAGTCGCGGGTTATCTGCTCGCCCAGTTCCGCAACTCGCGTTTTGATCTCGTCCTCGGAATGAAGAACCTCAAGATTTGGGTTGGTAAATTCGGTACCTGCCATTTGTGTCGATTCTGCGGCCATATTTTCCTCGTCGGTTGATTGGAAAGGTTTTTAGAAATACTATTGCAAACATAGGTTAACTTCAAGTTTGAGGTTTATGTCCGAGACAAACAATGAAACCCGCGATCGCGTCCGCGAACTTGTCCGGCAGGTGTTGGCGAGCGTGCCGACCGAAGGCGCGGAAAGCCCAACAACGTCGGCGGCCACCGCCTCTACGGACGGCGTCGAGCACGTCATCGTAAATTCGCTGCAGGAAAAGATGGGCCGCGAGTGGGATCGTGACGAATCCGCAAAGTCCTTGATAACCGAAGACGACCTTCGCGGGCTCGATGCCGGTTCGCGTTTGCGTGTGGCAGAGAACGCGAAGTTTACACCGTTAGCGAGCGATATTGTGAACGATCTGCGGCTCAAGCTGATCCGTAAAATTCCGCGAAAGAGTCCGGTGAAAGTACGCTCGGTCGCCATCGGGGCCGACCACGGCGGCTACAAGTTAAAGGAGCAGATAAAAGCTTATCTTTCGGATTTTGGCCTGAACGTGAGGGATTTTGGCACCAGTAGTGAGGACGCCGTCGATTATCCCGATTTCGCGCACGCCGTGGCCAACTCGGTCAGCGGACGCCAGGTCGATGTCGGGATCATTATCGACGGTGCCGGCATCGGCAGCGCGATGACGGCAAACAAAGTGCCGAACGTGCGCGCCGCGCAGTGCTACTCGGTGGAGCTTGCTAAGAACTCTCGTGAGCATAACGGTGCAAATGTATTGACGCTCGGGGCCGGGCAAAACACGTTTGACGAGATAAAAGCCATAGTCGAGACGTTCATCTCGACCGACATCAGCGAAGAGCGGCACATGAAACGCGTAGGAAAGATCGATAATATCGATAAGCAATATCGAAAGTGAGCGAATTTAACTTTGCGTTCTTGGCGTCTTTGCGGGAGGAAAAAACCGTTTAACGCAAAGACAGAAAGGCCGCAAAGAAAACGAGTTTTTCCGTGATAACATAAGGCTTTGAAAATGCAGCAGAACGGCAATTACGATCAATTGATCGACCAGATCACCGATATGGTGATGGCGAAACTCTCGGGCGAGGAATATTGTCCGACGTTTTGCCACGCGGACGTTCAGCGGATCGTAGATGCCGGTGCCGAGCGAATCGGCATCGTGCTTGGTGAGACGGCAACGGCGCATGACTGGGCGAGCCTTATCGACCACACTCTTCTAAAGCCCGAAGCATCGATCCAAGATATTAAGAAACTCTGCGACGAAGCGGCGCAATTTGGTTTTGCCTCTGTTTGCGTAAACCCGGGTTGGGTAAAGCAGGCCGCTGAGTTTCTAAAGGGCACAGGCGTACCGGTTTGTACGGTGATCGGCTTTCCACTCGGCGCGACGTTGCCAGATGTCAAGGCTTACGAAGCGCGACGGGCAATATTTAACGGGGCCCGAGAGGTAGATATGGTCATAAACATCGGAGCGCTAAAGTCCGGCGACGACTGTGCCGTCGAGGACGACATTCGAGCCGTAACGCAAGCGGCGCACGAGAACCAAATTCTGTGCAAGGTCATAATCGAGACGGCTCTGCTTACCGATGACGAGAAGGTGCGAGCATGTCTCGCCGCGAAAAACGCGGGGGCGGATTTTGTGAAGACCTCTACTGGCTTTGCAAAAGGCGGAGCGACAGCAAACGATGTGGCCTTAATGCGCCACACTGTCGGCAAGGCACTTGGCGTAAAAGCTTCGGGCGGAGTGAAGGGGATTGACGACGCACGCGCGATGTTCGAGGCCGGAGCGACGCGTATCGGTGCATCGGTCGGCGTAAAGATCGCGCAAGAGGCCAGCGGTGTCAAGACCGAAGCCTCAACCTCGAGCTACTGATTTTTTAGTTCAACGTAAAGTTAAAGGTTATAAAGCCCGTGGCCGCAATCGGCTTGCCCGCAAACAGGACAGGTTTGAATTTAGTCTGCTTTATTGCAGTTTCGGCCGCGTTCCACAGCGGTTTTGGGCCATCGACGGCCTTGGCGCTAACTACTTTACCTTCCTCATCGAGTTTGATCGACACGGTCACTTTGCCTTGGATCCCCATTCTTTTTTCATTCGCCGTGTAGATGGGCATTACTAGTTTTATCGCGTATGCGTTAAGAGATCCGGCGTTGACCATTTGAGGACGTCTCGCGGCTTCGGCTAATCGCGCTTCCTCAGCCGCTTTTGCCGCGGCTTTTGCATTGGCGTCGGCTTCGGCCTCGGCTATCGCGAGTTTCACACGCGCAACGGTCGATTTCGCGAGTTCGTTTGTCGGGTCGAGATCGGCCGATCTCTGATAGTCGTCGAGAGCGTCTTGAGTTTTGCCGAGCTTCTCCTTGACCGTTCCGCGATTGTAGAATGCGAGCGCATAGTTAGGGTTTAGCTCGATCGCTTTTGAATACTGTTCGATCGCGGCTTCGTAGTTTTCTTTTCGCGTGAAGATCGTTCCTTTATCGACATACGAGCCCGCGTCGCCGGGTCTTAACTCGAGCGCTTTGTCAAGATCCGCCATCGCGGCATCGAGATTGTTCGCCGTCAATTCTTGCGTCGCTCGCGAGCGATAAAACGCAAAGTCCGGCGGTGGCGGTGATTTAACCACGGGCGGCTGAATTTCGGTTTTTACCTGTTCGCCGGATTCGGTTTTTGGCTTTGTGGCTCGATCGCGAATTGCCGCGATCAGCTCGACACGGGCGCCGGTACTCCCAAGTTCTTTCTCGATCTCCGGGGTAAGAGCGAACGTTATGCCACGTTCCTTGACAGCGTCCACGAGGATCTTATTTTTTTCTTCGATGACGGCCTTCTTTGAGCGCAACGCGATCAGAATGTCCGCGAGGCTGAGTTCGCGTCCCTGGGCTGCGACCTGATATGAAACGCCGCTGACAAACAGAGTAAGTGCAACGGCTGCCAGGGCGGATGCTCTTCGTGCAAATGATGAGATGGTCGGGTTCATAGATATCTGCGTTTGTTAGTTAAGGAGATCGTCGACCGTAATTTTCTTTTTCGGCTTCTGCTCGGGCTTTGGTGCCGGCTTGCTTCCGGTCGATTTAGGGTTTACTTCGGCAACCTGCGTTCGAGGTTTTGCTGAGGGCTGTTTTGCCTCGGTCTGAGGTTCGGCGACTTGCGTCGCTGTGTTCTGAGCTGACGTCGTCTGATTGCCCGGTTCCGCCGCCGGTGACGGTTGCTGCTGTGGCTCAGGCTCCGGCTCAGGAGCGGATGCGACCGGGGCTTGATAAGTCGTTTGTTTATCAGACTTATCAGCCGCGTCTGATGACGAAAAGCTCATCAAGACAAAACCTCCGATACCAACAACCAAGATGCCGGCCGCAGCCGTTGCGACCATCTTCTTGAGGCCAGAGTTCTGTGGAGTTTCATGAGCTGCTATTGAGAAAGGCGCCCGATCGTGATCGCGCGTGACGACCGGCGCCGTCGCTGAAAAACCAATTTCTTCCTCGATCTCTGCTTCTTCGACGATCTGTTCGGGCTCAGTTTTCTCTTCCACTTGATCCTGCGAATAAAACTGCTGAACAAAAGAATCGATCTCTTCGGTGTGTGACGCCGATTCCGGCGTGACTTCCATTGAAGACAGCGCGACGAGTTCTTCCAGAACAGGGACGTTGTCGTGGTGGCCGTTTGTTATGACCTCTATCTTATCAAGCTCTGGCTCGACCGGAATTTCGAGCAGGTCAAGGTCGGCGGTCTCTGTCGCGGGCTGTGGCGAAACCTGGGCGGCGGTTTTTTGTGAAGAAGAGGGCAAACTCAAGATCGCTTCGTCGAATGATGAAAAGCGGTCCTCGCGTTTTAGCTGTAGCACTTTCATCACGAATTGCGACTGAGCCTCGCTTACAGCCGGATTTAATGATGTTAGGGAGAGTAGGGCGTCTTTTTTCGTGTCCAACATGCCAAGGGCGCGTTCGAAGGCGGTCAATGGTGAATGCGAGGTCAAAAGCTTGTAAAAAACCGCCCCAATCGAATAAAGGTCGCTGCGTTCGTCGGGTGGAGCTTCGACCGATGCGAGCGCAGCATCGTCGAATTCGCGATAGAAGGCCCTCTGCGCGATCATGTCGAGGTCGTTCCACACACGCTCGAACGGTAGGTAGGGCGAGTCGGGCGGATTGCGGGCAAAGAGGATTCCCGGCCTGTCTATAAATAGCAATTTGAATTTGCCGTCGGCTGTAGCGATGACGTTCTCGGGGAGTATCTCGATAGATCTGAGCGAAGGAAATTCCTTCCGCAGGGCATCAAGCGCGAGCATGATGGGGCTCAACTGCGCAAAAGCTTCCGCGACTTCTGCGTCGGCTAGCGTTACCTCAGTTTCGGCGAATATCTCCAGCTCTTTTATCGGCTCTGTGATCTTGAATGCAAAACCGTTCTCCTGGAACTTGTCGGTAATGCTCACCAAGCCATCGTGCTGAAGATTCGTCAGATTCTCGATTCGGCTATCGTCCGTTTCGGTCTTGGCGACCGTGCTGACGATCACTGCAACCTGTTGTTTTGTCGTTTGATCTTCGGCTGTGTAGATCGCGCCCAACTGGCCGGAGGAGATTGCGTGCCCAATTCGATATCTGCCATCCCTGAGGAGAGTGTTGCTGGAAAGCATATATTCTCCTTACGCTCAGGCGGGCGCCTGAGCATCCAGAGTATATCAGTCAAAACGGATTATTTCAAGAAGTTTTAACAGCGTTGGCCGTTGATGGAACATCGAATCTTCGCCTGTAATCACGACCGTCGATAATGATGGTCTTGCACATCTCGAACAGCCGCGAACGAAGACGCGTGCCGATGCGGTCCTCGAGGGTCTCTTCGCGGTCGCTCAGCCTTGCGTCGAGGTAATTCGTTGTAAAAACAGTGAGTTTCTTGTCGTTGTAACGCGTGTTAATGATATGGGCCATCGTGTCGCGAACCCAATCAGTGGGCTTTGACGCTCCGAGTTCGTCGAGCACGAGAACATCGGAATTTAGAACCGGAGCCAACACACTCAACTCGGAGGTAAATGTGCTCGGGTTGTAGGAATCCTGAATTTCCTTCAAAAGCGAACCAAACTCGTAGAATAGACAAGTAAAGCCACGTTCTGTAAGACCTTTCAAGATCGATACCGCGAGATGTGTCTTGCCAACCCCAACGCCGCCCATGAGCAGCAACCCGCGATCGACGGCAGGGAATTCCATGGCCAGTGAAGCGGCGAGTTTGAATGCGGCTTCCTGTGTCGGGGTCTGCGGTTTGTAATTGTGAAAGTGAAATCCGTCGTATCGACGCGGCAGCCGGACATTTAGAAATTGATCTTCCCGCGATCTTTGTTTGCGGCAGGTACACACACGGGCACCTTTGTCCGCGACGAGTTCAAGGCCCGTATCCTGGCAGATAGAGCAAGTGTACTGAACCAATATCTCATTCGATTCGTCGAACGAAGACGGTTTTGGGACGGCGACTAGGTTAGGCTTTTTAGTAGTTTCCCGAGGCATTATTAGTAACTAGTAACTATTAACTATTAGCAATTAATTTTCAACTTTCAACCGTGCTCCCGTGTGGTATATTGAACCCGGTCTCGAAATTTTATGGGTATTGTACGAAGTTTGATGATCAGATTTGGTCTTGCGGACATGAGCTCCGGGCGAAACCCGATACGCGTGATGCTGCTCGATGACGACGAACGCCGGCATAGGTGGTTTAAGAAGCGTTTTGTCGGCGACGACCTCGACGTTGCCGTCGATGTCGCCGAGGCTAAAAAGCTGCTGGCGGAATCTGCTTACGACGCCATCTTTCTCGATCACGATCTACTGCCGCACCATTACGAATCGAACGACCACGGCGACGAAGCAAACACCGGTTTTGCCGTTGCCGAATACCTAAACGCGCATCCTGATCTACAGCGGGCCGCAACCATTATCGTTCACACACGCAATGCCGATGCCGCGATCGGTATGGTGACGACCTTACGCGAATCGGGGCGAAACGTCGAGTACTGCGCTTTTCCCTATCTGGATCTAAAAATAAAAAACTACTGGCAGCGATAACGACCGCGGAGTCACTTCTGGGTTCGCATCTCGTCGAGTTTCTTTTGTGTCTCAACGATAAGTTCG
>JBJXFZ010000149.1:0-33143 GCA_046154245.1 Pyrinomonadaceae bacterium | reverse complement strand
GTATTTCGTTATTTTGATTCATCTTTTTTCTCCTTCTTATCTCCGGTAAAACGCTGGGACTGGGATGTCGTCGTGCATGCCCCATTGGACTTGTCTTAGCGAGTTGTTGGTGGCGGATTGGCGGATGTACCAGTTGCCAAGCGTGCCCGCCGGGTCGTTGGTCGGTCGCCAGACGGCGATGTCGACTTTGCCGTCACCGTCATAGTCGTTTTGGACGGGTTTGTCGGTGGCGAGTTGCCAGGCAGTTACGACAAGTTGCGAAGTTGCGGAGTTACGAACGATCCAATCGTTGCCGTTGCGAATTGCGTAGTCTGCTCGGCCGTCGCCGTCGTAATCGGCACTGACCGGTTCGGTGCTGGATTGGGTGAAAGTAAATCCACTGAACGCACTATTGCCGCTATTTAATGAATAGAATGTCGAGTTTGTGCTTCGCCAGACGGCGATGTCAGCACGGCCGTCTCCGTCGTAGTCGGCCGGTGCGGGTGTGTCGGTCGAGAGGCCGTATGGTTGAAAAACAAAACTCTGATTAGAGCTTTGGATGATGTACCAAGTGGTGTTCGACGGACGAAATACGGCCTGATCGGTTTTGCCGTCGCCATCGTAGTCTGCCGGTACAACTTTGTCTGTCGAGAGTCCCCAAGTCCACACTGACCATCCGCCGTCGCTGCTTCGAAGGACATACCATTCACCTGTCGATGGACGAAATACGCTGAAGTCCGTTTTACCATCACCGTCGTAATCTCCCTGAACGGGTTCGTCCGTCGGCAATCCCCAGCCCTGGGTTACAGCTTGCGAACCTTGTCCGCCCATCACCCACCAAGTGCCAGTAGTTGGCCGCCACACCGCAAGATCAGCCGGCGGCGCAGCATTCGCATTCGCGTCTTCGACGGCCAATAACCGCGAGCCTGCGTACAAAAATTCTTTGCTTAATTGCGGAGTGCCGGACGGCATAGGTGCGTTTGGGTCTAACCCAGTCGCTACCGCTCCCGGTTCTGACACAGGCCGTCCAAACCAGCCGGTCTTCTTCCCCGACACGGCGTTCCCGATATATCGGGACAGCCAGCCGTTGCTGGCAAATACGCCCAGACCGAGAAGGAGCACGAAGGCAATTATCGCTGCCACAAGGTAATGTCTTTTCAAATAGGTGAATATATTTCGTCTCTCCGATTTGAGAGATGCTGTAACCGGCTCCGATAGGTCCGATCCGATGAACGCGGATAAATTTCCTTCTACTTCTCGTTTCTTTTTAGACATAGTTGTTCCTTGCAATTGGGCAAACCAGCCGAGACCCCGTGTATCGACGCTCGAAATCGGGCAATTGTTAAAGGCTTAAGACTTGATTATTACTTCGAAGGGATTCCGCAAAAGGCAAGGAGCGGTTTGTAAGAAGTTTCCTCCGTGGAATATATCCCGGAATGGGGATTCCTCAATTGGCGCTACTCTTTCATGCTTTGTGTGCAATGTCAACACAGGATAAGGACTCACCTGACTCGCGTTACCATCGCCTAAAATAAAAGAGGCTGTCCGAAAACAAGTTTCCGGTCAGCCTCATTATTCAATAAGCTTGTTGATTTTTACGCAACTTTCATCACGTTCTCGGCTTGTGGGCCTTTCGGGCCATCTGTCACGTCAAATTCAACTTCCTGACCCTGTATCAAGGTCTTATAGCCATCGCCGGCTATCGAGCTGTAATGCACAAAAATATCCTGCTCGCCGGGCTGTTCAATAAATCCGTAGCCCTTTGCGTTGTTAAACCATTTGACCTTGCCGACAGTCTTTGTCATCTCAAGTAACTCCTCCTAAAACTAAAAACTTCAAATTAAATACACCGGCGATTTTATCGAGCGAACCGGAGAAAAACTCTAGCATTCGTCGGCACTGGTCACTCGCGTGTCCGATGAATGCACTCGGGTTCTATTAACACACAGCTTCTGTAATGAAACCCTGATCTCAAATTTGTAAGACCACCCTGATCGATTGAATTGTGTGATAGACGAAGGCAAATTTACCCAAATCTTGCGTGTCTGTCAAGAGCTTTTGCCAATATTCGACGATTTTTTTCGAAATTGACATAAATCTGATGATAACGGAAGATAAAGCCAAAATTATGGCCTCCGAATACGGCAAAAACTCGCTTCTCTCATACAACGAATACCTGAAAGTTCCCGATCTTCTCAAGCTGCAACACACCTTGAGCGAACCGACGAGCCACGATGAGCAGCTTTTTATCGTCATCCACCAAACCTATGAGTTGTGGTTCAAGCAGATACTGCATGAGATCGATGCGACGATTAAATGGATGGGCGAGGGGCGTGCGTTTCGAGTAAATCATTCTCTGCGGGCGGTTACCGCGATCGAGAAAGTGATGGTCTCGCAGATCCATATCTTGGAGACGATGGCGCAGATCGGCTTTCTCGAATTTCGCGACAAGCTAAACCCCGCGAGCGGTTTTCAATCGATGCAGTTTCGCGAGCTGGAATTTGTCTCGGGGCAAAAAAACGAGAAGATACTCGAGCATTTTCGCGACGACGATTTTGCATACGAACGCCTCAGCCGGCGTTTTGTCGAGCCGAGTTTATCGGACGCGTTTTGGTCGCTGCTTGAGAGAGAGGGATTTACAGCGACAACTCAAGACGAGCGCATCGCCGCAATTGTCGAGATCCTCACCCATCCCGAAGAACATGGCAACCTGTTCATAATGCAGGACTTATTGATCGACCACGACGAGAATTTTTCGCTTTGGCGCTACCATCACGTGTTGATGGTCGAGCGTATGTTGGGAATGAAACCGGGCACCGGTGGCTCGGAGGGCGTCGGCTACTTGATGACAACGCTGACTAAAAAATTCTTCCCCGAGCTTTGGGAAGCCCGTACGCATCTTAAGATCGACTAACGGCTTTCGTTGCCAAGCCTATCGACGCTGTGCACGACGATCTTCTCGATCTTTCTCTCCGCCGACAGCGAAATAGAACGCTCGCTTGCCGGTAATATCGAATAACTCCAACCGTCTTTGTCCTTCGCATAGACAACGAACCAAAACGCCTTTCGCGATCCGCGTTCCAGCCACGTTACGCGGGTGAACCCGTTTGTGCGCGCAACTCTCACTTTCGGAGAATCTGGTGATCTTGCCTTTATCCAGGAAAAACGAGGCGTGAGCGCTTCACGTTTGTAGACGCTTTCGCGAAGGACGTTTTGAATTTTACCAAGGTCGTTTCGGAGCGATCTGAAACTAAAGTGAATCGAGCCTTTTGTTAGGGCGTTCGCTCGGGTTCTCTCGATCTGCGATCCGATCTCGCCCGCGGTAAAAGTCGGAGTCGAACCTATGCGGTACGACGCGAGACCGGGCCAGATATGTCGGCCTTTTACGTTCTGCTCGCGCCACCATTCGAGCAGGACAGGAAAACTCTGGCCTTTACGCGCCGTCTCCCAATAAAGCTGCGGCGCCAGGTAATCGACCGTGCCGTCCTGCAGCCATTTGCGTGCGTCAGCATAGAGTTCGGCATACGCGTTAAAGCCGACAATGTCTCTTTCGGGCATCGGCTGCCATATACCGAAAGGCGAGATGCCGTAAACGATATCCGGCTTGATCTTTTTTATCGCACGACCGACCGCCGCGATAAATTCGTTCACATTCGCACGGCGCCAGTCGTCGCGTTTAAGTGGGATGCGCCGCAACTTTTCATTGCTGAACATTTGGGCAGTTCGCAGATACTCGCGCCAGTTCGAGTCGTCGGGAAACTCGATGCGCTCTCCAGACGCATCCTTTTCCGCATACGGATAAAAATAGTCGTCAAAATGCACGCCGTCGATGTCGTATCGGCGAACCACATCCGTTATCACGTCGACCGAGTGCTTGCGAGCCGCCGGTTCGGTAGGGTCGAGCCACATGTATCGGCCATATTGCCGGACAATTCCGGGCTGCGTTTTCGAAACATGCCTGTCCGAGATCGTCTTTGCCGCCGGATGAAATGCTCGATACGGGTTAAACCACGCGTGAACGAGAATTCCGCGTCTGTGAGCTTCGGCGACGAGAAATTCGAGAGGATCAAAATCCTGCGGTTTCCCCATTTCACCGGTCAAAAACTCAGACCAAGGCTCGAGTTCCGATCGATATACTGCGTCCGCCATCGGCCTTACTTGAAAGATGACGGCGTTGAGCCGCAGGCGTTTTGCAAGGTCGAGCGCGGCTAGAAGCTCGGCCTTTTGAGCGTCAGCCGACAAGCCCTTTCGGCTTGGAAAGTCGATGTTGTCCACCGTCGCTATCCAAACTGCGCGAAATTCGCGCTCGACCTCGGGCAAAGGTTGGGCCGGCACCATTGTCGTGAGAAGCATGAAAAAGATCGCGATCTTCATACAAATTCAGCAAAGACTTCGTTCGAGAAAAGCATTCCATTGCGTGTTAGCCGAAGTCGTCCTTCTACGATTTCAATCAGCTCCTTGTTAGAAACATGCTCGATCTTGTCGGACAGCGCCACGCCAAAACGATCATGATAATCCGCGAGGTCGATGCCGTCGCTAAGCCGAAGACCGAGAAACGCAAACTCTGACGCCGCATCGATCACCTCGCGAGAAACTTCAGCCGAGCCGGTGTTTTCGATCATCGCGACATACTTTGCCGTGTCACGTTCGTTTGCATATCGCTCGTGACCGTCGAACGAATGCGCCGACACGCCAAAGCCGTAAACCGGTTCGAGCCGCCAGTATTTTGTGTTGTGGCGCGACTCCAGGCCCGGCCGGCAGAAGTTTGAGATCTCGTACTGCTCGTAACCAGCCGCGAAAAGCCGATCGAGCATCATTTCGTACATCGCGGCTGCGAGATCGTCGTCGGGCCGCGGCTGGCGTCCACTGCGAACTTGTTCGGCGAGCGGCGTGCCCTGGTGAATTTCGAGTAAGTACAGCGAGAGATGTTCGGGCGACATCGCGATGGCTTCGTCGAGATTTCGCGACCAACTCTCGAGCGTCTGATTTGGCAAACCGGCTATGAGGTCAAAGCTGATGTTGTCGAAACCGGCCGCGCGCAGCATCCGGAAAGTCGTGCGAGCATCATCCGCATCGTGTCCGCGGGCAAGCAATTTCAACGCGCGGTCATCGAACGTCTGCACGCCAAAGCTCGCACGATTGACGCCAAGGCTTTTGTAATCGCGCAGCGTCTCGGGCGTAACGGTCGCCGGATTCATCTCCATCGTGATCTCGGCACCGGGCGAAACGTCGAACCTGTCAATGACCGCATTCAATATGCGTTCGAGCTGCGACGGTGTCAGCAGCGACGGCGTACCGCCTCCAAAGTAAATTGTGTCAATGAACAAGGAAGAATTGGCCCCAGATGAACGCAGATCGAGCAGATCAGAATCTTTCGGATCAGCGTTATCTGCATTGATCAGCGGCGGAAATTTCTTGAGCTCACAGCACAGAGCATCGACATACCGCTCGACCGCATCGCCATCGCGATAAACATCGGTCGCAAAGTCGCAATACGAACATCGCGACTTGCAGAATGGAATGTGCAGATAAATGCCGGGGGTCATATTTTTAATCTAACATTCCAGGAAAAAAACTTCTTGAAATCGAGTATCTGCTTAGCTAGTATTGCCTCGATGCTGCGATTGGTTCTTCTTTTCATCATGGCGCTGACGGCTGCTAACTGTGCGAGCACGTCACCCTTGCCCATTAGTTCCGAGCAGTCGGCTGCCAAAGTCGCCGCGCATGAGGATCCGGCGTTCGAACCAACGCCAGAAAGTACTCCGAAATATCCAGGTATTTCGATTGCCGAAGTTTTCCCAATATTAAACTCAAGCTCATTGCTGGACGACAATGGCAGAGAAGCTGAGCAAATGGTCGAAATCGAGGGCTTCATTTTGAAGATCGAAGGTTACAAACCTATATCGCTTGGCAAACACGAGTCGCCGCTTTTCAAATTCAAAAAGTATCGCGAGCGGGAAGGTTATTGGGCCTTCAGTACCGGTATTTCTCGGCTGAGAGGCCCAAATACTAAAGAGATCTATACCGAGACCGCAGGCCCCGGCGCCGTTTGCTGCACGAATTATTCGATCATAGATATCTCGTCGACTCACCCCCGAACGATATTTCACAGTGAAGACTTTGGGTACTTCAGGGACACGATGGAGATATTTGACGGAGACGCGGACGGCATTTACGAACTGATGCAGTGGGATTCCTGTATGCGCTATTTTCGGGATGATTGCGGAGCCTGTTCACCTGAGCCCCGCGCCTATTTCAAATATAATGCCAAGATCGGCCGATACCAGCCAGCCTCGAAAATCATGCAAGGGTTTGTCCGGGACCAGTTTGCTCGAACAGAGGAATGGCTGGCGGCAAAATTGAATGAGTTCAAGCAAAGTAAGGATGCTGGAATCGGGCAAGAACTTCGAAGATCGGTAGTCGCCCATGTAGCTGATCTTTTGCACATTGGAGAGGAACAGAAGGCCTGGTCGATCTTTCGACAGTACGGAGCCGTGGTCGATAACGAAGATCGGAGTGAAATCAAAAAGAGACTTGCTGATTGCAAGTTCTATCGGGCGCTCCCGCGATAGAGCTAACTCTCTAACTTGGATCCGAGCGTAGAGGCCCATATACTCTCCGCTTCGAAAACGTCGAGGGCAATCTGCTGCTGTTCACCTAACAAAAAACTAATAACGCTGCCGCCGACTTTTCCGATTACCTCAAACGGAAAGTCGCCAACGATCTCGCGGATGCGGGACTCGTTTTCGGGTTTGAAACTTATCACGATGCGCGAAGGAGTTTCGCCAAACATTATTGCCTCGGGCGAGAGGTCCGTGTTTGTGAGGTTTATCTCGGCGCCGATTGCGTTGCGGCCGAGTGATGAGAAGCAGCATTCCGCGATGGTGACGGCAAGGCCGCCATCCGAGCAGTCGTGTGCCGAGTTGATCAGACATTCGGATTTCAGTTTCACGATCAGCTCGTGCAGCTCGTGCTCATGCTCGAGATCGACCGCCGGGCAGATGCCGTTTTCTATGAGCTGCTCGGTCGATAGACCGAGAACGGTTTGCGCATAAACGCTCGCGGCAAGATCGTCGCGCGTCACACCGAGCAGGGCAATGATATCGCCTTCGTCTTTGAAACCTTGCGTGATTATCTTTCGCGAATCTTCGATCAGGCCGACCATGCCGATGACCGGCGTCGGCAAGATGCCGCGGCCGTCAGTCTCGTTGTAAAACGACACGTTGCCCGACACAACCGGCGTCCCGAACGCGTTGCACGCCTCGGCGATACCGTCGACCACTTCGCTAAATGCCCACATTACGGCTGGCCGCTCGGGCGATGCGAAGTTAAGACAGTTTGTGATCGCGATCGGCTTTGCGCCGACGCACGCAACGTTGCGTGCCGCCTCGGCGACTGCGAGTTTTGCACCCATTCTCGGATCGATCGCCACAAACTTGCCGTTGCCGTCGAGACACATCGCGATCGCCCGCCGCGTCTCCTTTACACGGATCACCGCCGCGTCGGCACCCGGCAGCGCGGCCGTGTTGGTTCGCACCATCGTGTCGTACTGCTCGTAAACCCAACGCTTTGAACAGATATTCGGCGATGAAAGCAGAGCTTTCATCGCGAGTTCCAAGTTTAAAGTTTCAAGTTCCGAGTTCTTTTCCGGCAACTTGAAACTCGGAACTTGATACTCCGAACTTGGTTTCGCCATCGGCCTTTCGTATTTCGGAGCTTCGTCGGTCAGCGCAAGCACCGGAAGGTCAGCCTCGACTGCGCCGTTGTGAAATATCTTCAGACGGTCGCCTTCAACAACTTTGCCGATGACAACGGCGTCGAGATCCCATTTGTTAAAGATTTCAACGATCTCTTTTTCTTGGCCTTTGCGTGCGACGATCAGCATTCGCTCTTGTGACTCTGAAAGCATCATCTCGTATGCCGTCATGCCGGTTTCGCGTTGGGGAACGAGCGTAAGGTCGAGCTCAAGTCCGGTGCCGGCACGCGCCGCCATCTCGACTGACGAACTCGTCAAACCCGCGGCACCCATATCCTGAATGCCTTCGATCGCTCCGCTGCGCATGGCCTCGAGACATGCTTCGAGCAGGAGTTTCTCCAAGAACGGATCACCGACTTGAACAGTCGGGCGTTTTTCGAGGGCTTCATCGTCGAATTCCGCAGACGCCATCGTCGCGCCGTGAATGCCGTCGCGACCCGTTTTGGCCCCGACATAAAGTACCGGATTGCCGACGCCCGTCGCCTTACCAAAAAAGATCTGATCTTTGCGCACCAGCCCGAGAGCGAACGCATTGACGAGCGGATTCAATGAGTAACTTTTGTCAAATACCACCTCGCCGCCTATCGTGGGCACGCCGAAGCAGTTGCCGTAATGACCGATGCCTTCGACGCAGCCCTTGAGAATTGACTTATTGCGTTCGCCGTTAGTGGGATAGTCGAGCGGCCCAAATCGCAGCGAGTTCATAGCGGCGACGGGGCGAGCTCCCATAGTGAAAACATCGCGCAGAATGCCGCCGACGCCGGTAGCGGCGCCCTGAAACGGTTCGATGAACGACGGGTGATTGTGCGACTCGACCTTAAAGGCAACGCACCAGCCTTCGCCGATATCGACGACGCCCGCGTTCTCGCCCGGCGGCACAATTACTCTCTCACCGGTCGTCGGCAGCCGCTTGAGATGTACACGCGACGACTTATAAGAGCAATGCTCGGACCACATCACGCTGAAGATGCCGAGTTCTGTCAGATTAGGTTCGCGGCCGAGTATCTCGACGATCTTGTCGAATTCGCCCGGAGTCAGGTTGTGCTGCTCGAGTATCTCGGAGGTGATAGCGGTCATCGGATCAAAATTAGCTGGCAGAGCAAACCGTAGAGTTTATGCCTTTCGGATTCGTTTATCAAATCCGCTTAGGCTAACTCGCCAAAATTCGTCGAAGCCTATTTTGTTGGTTGATTTATCAGCCGATCGATGTTCGCGGCGACGGCAGTATAAAAGATAGGGCCGTTGCGTGTGTAATTCAAAACGCCGCTTGAGTCATAGAGCACGGTCAACGGTAAGCTGCCCGCCCAGTCCTTTGAGACGAGTGAGATCGCTTCGCTTTCATCGGGTGTCGAGAGCAAATACGCCGGCATCTCGGCTTTCATGCCGCGTAAGAATCTCGGAACAACGGTTTTTATGTCGGCGACGTCGTCGAGCGACACGGTAATAAAATCGATCTTGCCTTTGTAGGCGGCGTCGAGCTTGACGAGGTCGGGAAACTCATCCCGACAAGGGTCGCACCACGTAGCCCAAAAATTTATCAGCAATGGTTTGCCGTTTGGTTTGAGCAGCTTTTTGAACCCTTCGAGATCGACGCGCGTAACGGTTGGGCCGGGATGTGCGGGCTTCTTCTTAGCAGCCTTTTTTTGCGCCTGTGCAAAGCCGCAGAGAAGAACAACGAGAGCGGCCAGTGAAACCGCCCTCGTCAGGTATGTCGAAGATCGAGCCATTCTATTCAACACCGGCGCGTTTAATCGTGCATCCAAAGGCGTTCTTACGCGCGTTTTCGACCTTTTTGCCGGCAAGTGCCAGATCGAACGCGGTGCGAAGATACGTGTCTGTGATGTTGTTGCCCGAACGGTCGTTGTCAATCGCCCCGTGGTAGAGAAGCACGTTGTTTGCGTCGATGAAATATGCCTCGGGTGTGATCGTTGCGGCGAGCTTGTCAGCGAGCTTATTGCCCTTATCAAACAGAACCGTGAACTTGTACGTCGCGGTAATGTGATCCTTGACCCACGCAACGGGTTTTGCCTCGGTCTTTTCGATCTCGCCGACATTAGAATTGATGCCGATGAACGCGATGCCCTTTGCAGCGTAGTCAGCAGCGATTGCGTTCATGCGGTCGTTGTATTGTTTTACGACCGGGCACTGCGAGGAGACGAACATGACCACCGCGCCGTTCTTTCCCTTAAGGTCGTTTAGCGATTGCATTTTGCCGCTCATATCAGGCAGCGAGAAATTCTCCATCGTTCCGCCGACCGCGAGGCCCTGTGAATTTGCCGCAACTGCGAGGGCAAAAATAACCGTAAACATAAAAAAAGCTCGTTTCATAAAAGTATTCCTCCGAAGATCTGTTTGAAATTTATCTTATCAATTCTACGCACGAAGCGTAACAAAGGTTATCAAGGGATGTGAATCTTCGATGCCAAAAACCTGGAGACCGACGAAAAATCTTTTTAGGTTAGCTGAAAAGCCTCGGCAGACGTCGCTGTAAGTTCTTTGGCAGCAATATTTCCATCGCATCGTCGACGGTGACGATGCCGGCGATATCTCCCTCATCATCAATAACGGGCAGGGCTAATAGGTTGTATTCAGAGATGGTCTGAGCGACATCCTCAGCGGACTCGGACGGGTGTGCAAAGCGAAATTCGCTGCGCATTACCTCATCAAGACGCTTTGTCGGGTCGGCGAGGATCAGCGATCTCAAACTTATCAGCCCGCATAGCTTCCACGAATCTTTCTGTTCGACGACGTAAAGGTAGTAGATCATGTTTGGCGTCTCGGCCATTTCGCGCAAACTGCGGATCGCCTCGCCGACGCTGAGATCGCGTGCAAATGTGACAAACTCGGTCGTCATCAAGCCGCCGGCCGTGTCGTGTTCGAAATGCATCAGCTCGGCAACGTCGGCTTTTTCGTCATCTTCCATCAGGTTAAAAAGCTGCTCTGACTTTTCGTCGTCCATCTCGTCGAGTACGTCTACAGCGTCATCGGGCGACATTTCTTCGAGAATGTCAGCGGCGCGCTCCTCGTTTAGTCCCTCGAGAATGCGAGCCTGAGCCTCGGTCGACATCTCCTCGAGCGTGTCGGCAGCGATCTCGTCGTCGAGACTTTCGACGATCTCGGTGCGGTGTATTGGCGAGAGAGATTCGGCGAGCTGCGCGATCTCGACCGGATGAAGCCGTGATAACTTATCTTTAGAAGATTTTAGTTGCACCGTCACAGTCGCGGTGTCCGTCGCCAGATAACCGACGTCTGCCCAGTCGATTACCTCGACGGGCCGCGCGCTGCCAAAGAAACCCTTTGGCATCAGCCGTCGCAAAAATCCCTGCAAACTCACATCGGCGCCGGACACGCGCCACATGTCGCCGGCGTCGATAAGTTGAACGTCATTTACGCGGACGACGCGTTTGCCGTCAACGTCGATCAGTTGATTGTCGAGTACGTCCTTGCCAAGGAGAACTTCGCCCTCGCGGCGTATGAACGGCGTCAGATCGAGGATCGCCGAGGTCATCCGTGCACCCTTGTTGCCCAGATCGGTAAAATCGCGGCTCGGCATGAAGAAATTTCGCCGCCGCACGCGCGCCACTAGCCCGAGGACCGGCGGATGCTCGTCGCCGCCGTAGCGGACGATCACGTCGCGAATAGTAGCGATCGGCTCGTTCCTGGCGTCAAAAATCGGCCGGTTCAATATCTGCGAAACGTAGAGCATCAGCCTAAAGATACCGTAAAACCGAGCATTTTGTCAGTTGCCAAGGACCGAGAAACACTATACTATGATAAATCAGATTTAAAACCGTTGTTTTTTGTGGAAACATTGTGATGTTCGTTGTTTTTATAAAATTGGATGACGATTCCGCCCTTGCGTGGGCGGCGTGGCGTCCACAATCCCGTCAAACAACCAACCTGCCAATGAAAAAATCACACCTGATATTAGTCTCACTTCTCGCAGTTGTCCCCGCAATATCTCAGGAAAGGTCGCGTGTCTTCGACAATTTCGACACCTCACGTGGCGTTACCGTCACTAATCCAAATTTTGTTCCAATTGCTGCGAAGGTCAAAAATACGCCGTCAAAACTGTCTTCGAGCAAAAAACTCGTGCAAAAGACCTCGCAAGTTCGCCCCGCGCCGGTTAGCCGGATGAATGTCAGCGAAGGCCTCGCCGATCGCGAATTGGCGAACACCGCAGCGGCTAGCGCGCCAAAATTCAACATGAACACCGGTTCGGGCATGAAGGGCTTTACGACCGGCAACGTTGTTTACGACTCTTATATTGTCGATTCGAGTCGTCGGTACGGCATTGATCCACTGCTCATTTACGCACAGATGCACCAGGAGTCGTCCTTTAAGCTCAAGGCACTGTCGCACAAAGGGGCAAGCGGTCTGATGCAGCTGATGCCCGCGACGGCCCGTCGGCTCGGCGTCACAAACATCTACGATCCGAAACAAAACATCGAGGGCGGCGTGAAGTACATGCGGATGTTGCTCAATATGTTTGGCGGCGACGTTAGGCTCGCACTTGCGGGTTACAACGCCGGCGAAGGCGCCGTGATGAAATACGGCAACAACATACCGCCGTATAACGAAACGCGCGAATACGTTCGTCGAATCACCGCTCGTTACGCGTCGATCTCAGACGGCACATTTGCCAGCAATTACCGCACGGTGAACAATACGCAGGCGGCGAAACTCGAGAAAAAGGTCTCGCGTCCGCTCGCCGTTTACGAACCCGATGCCGTGGCAATTCGCCTCGCCGACGGCCGTATGAGGCTTGTTAATCAGTAAAGAGGTGAGAAGAGGGGTGATGAACTACTTGAATACCAGAATTTCTACGCCGGAGCTCGGCGTAACACAAGTTCCCACACGAGAGTAACACTCTTCTCCAATTAGTCGAAAGACGTGCGGTCGGATGCGTTGTCCGGCCGCGTTTTTGTGTTCGGAAATATCCGGTAGACGGTCAGAGTCGTACATGTAAACCGAAAGTACGACTCTCCAAATTGCTTTAGTTTTTCCACGCAATCGGTTATAAACTAACTGTCAAAATTGTTTACTCCGCTCAATGTCAAAACAGCTTATCAACACCTATTACAACGAACTGCATCGTGACAAGCAGTTTGGCGGCTCTCACAACGAGGCGTCGATCCGTGGCGCGTTTATGCGGCTTGTTAATGCTTACGCGGAACGGAGGCATCTGGTGCTCGTGCCGGAAATATATGTAACAGGTAAAAAGGGTAATAAAGTTCGGCCTGACGGCGTTTTGAAGAATGCAACTCGGTTTGAGTTTGGCTATTGGGAATCGAAGGACACCAAAGACGACCTCGATGTCGAGATAAACAAGAAACTAAATATTGACGGTTATCCCGATTCAAACATCCTGTTCGAGGATACAAACGAAGCCGTTCTCTTTCAGGAAGGCAAGCTTGTCCAGCGCGTTCCGATGAAAGACGCCACGGCCCTTGACTCGATACTTGCGCATTTCGTCAATTACGAGCCGTCGATAGTTAAAGATTTCAACAAGGCCCTCGACAAATTTAAGCAGGACATTCCGGCAATTGTCGAAGACCTTCGTGATCTGATCGAGCGGGAAACAACGAGTAATAAGGTTTTCATTGAGCGTCGCGACCGTTTTCATGAGCTGGCAAAGAACGAGATAAACCCTGAGATAAGTCTCGAAGACATCCGCGAGATGCTGATCCAGCACATCCTGACCGAAGACATTTTCAATAACGTCTTTGGCAATGCGAATTTTCACAAATTCAACAACATAGCCCGTGAGCTGGTCGAGGTTCTCGATACGTTTATGACCTACGGCGTCCGGCAGCAACATCTTTCGGCTATCAAATCGTATTACGATACGATCCGCGACGCGTCCGCTGGGCTTGCCGATCACCACGAAAAGCAAAAATTTCTCAAAAACATTTACGAAAATTTTTATAAGGTCTATAACCCGAAAGGTGCCGACCGGCTCGGCGTGGTATACACGCCAAACGAGATCGTCAAATTTATGATCGAGAGCACCGATTGGCTGCTCGAAAAGCATTTCGGTAAATCGTTAGGCGATAAGAATGTCGAAATCCTCGATCCCGCCGTCGGGACAGGAACGTTTGTCGCTGAGTTGATCGAACATATCAATGTCCACGATCTGCCCCACAAGTATGGAAACGAGATACATGCAAACGAGGTCGCAATATTGCCGTATTACATCGCAAACCTGAACATCGAGTTTACCTATCAGCAAAAGATGAGCGAGTACGCCGAATTTAAGAATATCTGTTTTGTCGACACGCTCGATAATACAGACGGCTTAGATTATTCGGGTCAGCAGCCACTTTTGGGCGGGATTAGCTCCGAGAATGCAGCTCGTATTAAACGACAAAATGAAAAAAAGATAAGCGTTGTTATTGGCAATCCGCCGTATAACGCGAAACAGGAAAACTACAATTATCAAAATTCGAACCGGGCGTATAAAGAGATCGACCGACGGATAAAAGATACGTTCATCAAAGAAGGAACGGCGCAAAATCAGATCGTTGTTTACGATATGTTTACTCGGTTTTATCGTTGGTCAATGGACCGGATCGATAAGAACGGTATTATTGCGTTTATCACAAACCGGACATTTATCGATAGCCGGGCATTTGACGGTTTTCGAAAAATTGTTGAGGACGAATTCGATTTTGCGTACATCATCGACACGCGTTCGGACGTCCGCGCAAACCCAAAGATCGCCGGTACGTCGCACAATGTTTTTGGCATCCAGACCGGCGTCGCAATAATGTTTTTGGTGAAGAAGGAACAGATCGATTAGATTGCACCGCGTAGCGGTGGCATGAATGTAGCCGTGGGTTTCAACCCACGGAAAATGAACAAAATGATCGGCGTCGCGTAGCGACGATTGAAAATTGGCGACGGGTTTTTCAACCGTCGCTGACGCGACGGGGGGTTTTGGGGGAACGATCGTTTCCGTGGGTTAAAACACCACGGCTACAATCAAATGTCGCTCCGCGACAAAGAACAAGAATGGCGAAACGCAAAGCAAAAATATTCTACGTATCAATGGACGATTTCTGGCGCAAGGAGGAAAAGCTGGCGTGGCTGCGCGAAAACCCGATCTCAAAAATTGCCTTCGAGAGCATCACGCCGGATGAGAAGCATAATTGGATAAATCAGACAGACAACGACTGGGACGATCTTGTTCCTGTGGCTGACAAAAATGTAAAAGCAGGAAAGTCAGAAGTTGCGATTTTTAAGAACTTTTCCTACGGATTTGACACAAAGCGTGACGAATTTGTGTTTGGGTTCGAAAAGAAAATGTTGGTGAAAAAAGTCTCTTATTTCATCGCTGAATACAATAAATTTGTTGCGAACAATGATTACCCCAACAAGTTCGACATCAAATGGAGTCGAAACCTTGAGCGTGAAGCCAAAAGAAAGATTACCCTTACGTTAGATCCTAGCGAGTTCATGCGTTCTGATTATCGACCCTTTACAAAGAAATTTCTCTACTTTGATAAATATTTGGTTTCCGAAATATTCCAGTGGATGAGACTGTTCTCAAGAAATCAGGAAAATACATATATTGCCTATTCGGGAATTTCTCATAATCAGCCATTTCAAACACTTGCATCGGCGATGCCGCATTGCGGAGACTTCCTTGAAAAGACACAAGCGATGCCGCGATTTGTGTTTGATGAAAACGGTGAGAGGCAAGACAACATCACCGACTGGGCAGTCGAGGAATTTGGGCGGCGCGGTGCGAGCGGGCTGACCAAAGAAGATATTTTCCATTACGTTTACGCAGTGCTTCACTATCCGCCGTATCGCGAGAAATACGAGCAGAACCTGAAACGCGAATTTCCGAGGATTCCGGTTTACAAAAACGCTCTGGAATGGGCAAAGCTCGGTAAAGAGTTGATGGAGCTGCACCTGAACTATGAAACGGTTGAGCCGTATATGCTGGTTGAGAAGAATCTGGCCGTTGGAAGTAAGAACTCCGGCGCAGGAGGGAAGAACCCAGTCGCTACTGCTCCCGATTCTGACTTCGTTGCGAAGCCGACAACCAAGCTCCGTGCCGATAAGGCAGCCGGTGTGATCGAGATTGACTCGCATACGAGCCTCGAAGGCGTTCCGCAAACGGCATGGGAATACAAGCTCGGCAACCGCTCGGCGCTCGAATGGATTCTCGATCAATACAAAGAACGCAAACCAAAAGACCCGACAATCGCCGAGAAATTTAACACATACAAATTTGAGGACTATAAAGACCACGTCATCGATCTTCTAAAACGCGTCTGCACGGTCAGCGTCAAAACGATGGAGATCATCAACTCAATGCCGAAACCGGATGATAGCCGCGATCTTAAAGCTTAATTTTTGTAGTTCAAGTTTTGAGAATAACTCGAACCGATGCGTCTTTATAGATGCCGGCGATAAATGGCGGTGGCGTGTTGTCGGCGATCCTTCTAATAGCGGACAGCGCTCTGACAAAGACCTCGGCCATCTCAGAGAACGGAATACTGCCGGATATAAAACAAAAGACCTTTAAGTTTGCGTTCAAAAGGGAATCACGCTCAAGCGGACGACGACGTATCCATTGATCTTTCGTGATGACCAGCCAGCCACGTTTACCGACTTCCGTTAGCCATTCCTGATCCTCAACATCTTGCTCAAAATAGTCGTCGTGAAGATGAACTCTCGCTCCGGCCTCTTTCAATGGCAGAGCGATCTTTTTGCCTAACGACCGATCGATAAAGATCTCAAGCGAGTCAAGCGGCTTTGAGTTCGAATTCGCACCGGATCGCTTCTTCGATCTCAATTTGTTTCCGTCCGTAGTCATCCGCAATTTCTGTGATCGATTCGCCGGTCTTGTATCGTTCTGCAATGATAGTTGTCGGGATGCCGGTGCCCGCGATCACAGGCTTTCCAAAGGCAATGCGCGGATTTATTGCGACAATTTTCGGGTCGTCTATATTGCCCGCAGACGGCGTTCGCGTAAATGGAAACAGTTGCATGGCAAGACCGTTTTCATCTCGCTCAATCCTCTTCAAATACATTTTTAGAATTTCTTTCATCCCCAACTGACCGCCCTGGCTAACGTTAATCAGGTCACCGAATTTCGCGACAAATAGATCCACACCATCGGTCTCGAAATCATGTTCCGCCAATGGATGTTTAGAATTGAACCGTTTTGAAAGAAAATCCAGGGCTTTGCGAACACGTGGCATCGCAACCGCATGTTTGCGCCGAATGGCATTTAAGACATGAGCCTCGATCAAGTTTGTGAATGACAAGAGGTTTTCGCTTTTCTCTGGACGAATTATGAGAGGCTCCGAGAGCTTTACACCGTCGCCTGTCGAATATGGACGGCCTGACACCCAGCTTCGTAGCGTATTGAACGGCACACCGGTGTATCGCGCGGCATCTTGCAACATATATGCAGGGATTTCTCGCGGATCACGACCGTCGTAAAGTCGAAATTTAGTAACCACCATCGCTTTGTCCACCTCCGACGCGACAAATCGCATTTCAAGCTAAAGAATATAGACTAGATCATGTTGAATTGGAAGGCAGACAGTCATCAGAAAAGTAGAGTTCTAGATAAATGCGATTGGATGATAGATAATAAACGCTATGTTTTGCGATAAATGTGGGGCGGATAACAAGGACACGGCGGCGTTTTGTCGTGAATGCGGGGTGACGATAGACGGGATCGAGGAAGTTCGAACGCAGGTTGCCGTGCGAGATGAAATGGCGATGAGCGCGACCAGCGATGGATCAAGTTTGGGCGAAAACGAGCGGCAGATATTTTCGATCACACCGACGCTGATGTTTGTGAAGCTTGGTTATGTGTTGGCGGCGGTCGGGGCGCTGTTGTTGGTCGCGATCGTTGCGGCCTTTACGCCTATCGCAACGATCTGGGCGGTGCTGTTGGGCCTGCTGCTGTTTCTGATCCCGGCATTTTTTCACATAAAGCAAAAGCTTGTTCGTTACACGCTAACTGACTCAAAGCTCGAGATCGACGCCGGTCTGATCTCGCGAACAACGCGGAGCGTACCGCTGAGACGAATTCAGGACGTAACCGTTTCGGCGAGCGTGATGCAGCGATTACTCGGGTTTGGCGACCTGATGATCGACAACGCGAGCGAAGAGGCGGGCAAAGTCATACTAAAAAATATCAACGACCCAAAGGAGCGCGCCGAGGATGTGATGAAACAGATGAGGCGGCTGGAAAGTTGAACGTCAGAAGTCCCTACTCACGTGCGCGGCCTGTGACACATTTCACTACTGAACTTTCGTGTCGGTCATCATTGGCGTCGTTTCGTCGTCGGCATTTGAGTAATACTTGTAGTAACTCGAACCACCATAATAATCATATTCAACCGAGCTTGATCTAATACCGTTAAGGACGACGCCGTAGATACGTGCCCCGAGGTTTTGGACTCGCTGCTTGAACTGCCGCATCAGGTGGATCGAACTCTTATTCGCCATGGCAACGAGGACGACGCCGTCAACCTGGGTCGAGAGTATCGCTGCATCGGTGAACGAGATGGCCGGTGGCGAGTCGATGATGACGTGTTTGAACTTTCCGGACAAATACTGCAATAGATTGCGCATTTCGTTCGAGCTAAGCAGCTCGGCCGGATTGGGCGGTATCGGGCCGCTTGTGACGACCTTGAGTCTTGGCAGTTCGTCGTAGGTTCGCAGTAGATTTTCCGTATTCTTATCACCCGATAGATAATTTGTGAGACCTCGAGAGTTATCAAAACCGAAGTGCGAGTGGATTCGCGGACGGCGTAGGTCGCAGTCGATGATGACGACATCGACATCGCTTTGAGCGAGCGTGATCGCGGTGTTGATCGCGGTCGTGGTTTTACCTTCCGACGGCTGTGATGACGTGACGAGAATTGTCTGCGGCGGTTTGCCGGCGCTCGAGAACAGCAAGCTCGTGCGCAAATGCCGATACGCCTCGGCCATAGGCGAGTGGCGATCCTCTAACGTGATGAGCGCAGTTGGCCCAGCCGCCGCGCTCGTTCCATTTTTCGCCGAGAGAAGTCTTCGTTTTTCAGTTTGCAGATAATGCGGAATGAGGGCGAGTGTCGGCAAGCCGAGATGTCGGCTGACATCATCCGATGTCCGAACCGAGTCATCCAGATAGTCAAGCAAAAACGCAAGACCGATGCCGGCAAAAAACGAGAGCAGCATCGCAACCAGAATATTGCGCATTCGCTGCGGTCCGATCGGCGAACTCGGCGTAACAGCCTTATTCTGCACTGTAATGTTGTTTGGCCGGTCGCTGGCGAGCGCAAGTTCCTGCTCTTTTTGCCGTTGGATATAGGTATCGAGCAGACCACGGTTGGACTCTATCTCGCGTTTTTTCCCGATGATCTTCGTCTCGGCTTGACCCTCAAAATTTGCCTGGTCGGCTGCCTGCTCAAAAAGCGTTCGTTGGCGGGTTTCGCGGGCGAGTGCGGCTGCCAATTGTGCGCTAAGGCTGGCGAGGACTTCGCGTTCCGCGCCTTTTTCGAGCTTTACACCTTCAGACTTGATCTTTTCGGTAACTTCGCGATTAATGCGAGTTTTTTGAGCTTCTAACTCTTTTATCTGAGCATCTCTCGCAACGACATCCTTATATTCAGGCGTATAGCGGACGAGTAGTTTTTCGCGCTCCTCTCTAGCCGTATTGATCTTGCCGTCTATTTCCTCGATGCGTTTTTCCAGATCGGCCTGTCGCTTGAGATTTTGGCTCCGCGCATCTTGAATTGCTTTATTGTCTCCGACTACAGAGAGAATATCGCCCTTGCCGCGTGCGGCTAATGCCGCAGAGTACTGTGTCTGTAACTTGCTGGCTTCGTTTTGCGCCTCGCGCCATTGGTTGAGCAAGCCCGAAAGATTACTGGCTCGCAGATCGGCCCCTTTCTCTTGTAGCGGTAAACCCGAGTTTTGCATCGCCGCGATATACTCATTTTCCTGAACTCTGATTGCGGCGTTTAGATCGGTTATCGACTTGTTCAGGTCGTCGAACGCCTGCTGTGCGCCGAACGTTTCTCGCTCAATGTTCTCTTTAATAAACAGATCGGCGACCTTGTCAGCGACTCTCGCGGCGAGGACGGGATTTTGGTTTTGAACGCTGATGTGGACGATGTTCGTGCTAGTAACTTGCTCGACCTTGAGTCCGTTGACGAGCGAACCGGCATACAACTCGGCACGAGTGTTTTCTTCAGGCGATAGCTGTATTTTCTCTTGCTCGCTCGCGTCAGCGGTTTCGTCGCTAACTATCGGAAGTGAATTTTCCGCAGCCGGCGCTTTCTGCCCACCTGTAAAAAGTGATTTAATGCCGGCGAGAATTCCGCGACTCTGCCCTTCAAGGAGACTCGCATCCCGATGCAATCCCAGCGCGATGACAACGCGCTTCATTAGGTCTTGATTCTGCAGAAGCTGTAACTGGGTGTTGTAGTACTTTTGGTCCTCTCCAAAGTTGATGTTGATCGAGTCCTTTTGTGTTTGCGGGGCCTTGCGCGGGCCGATGATCATCTCGGTCTGAGCCATGTAAATCGATGGCTGGCGATAAGAGTAAAGCGCAGCCACCGCCGTCACTAGGACCGTAATTGCGATGATTATCGGCAGACGTTTGTAAACAATGTTTATATACTGCCGAATCGAGCGTTTGCCCTGAAGGCTGTCGTCATAACCGGCAGCGTACGGCTGCGAGAGGTCAATCGAGCTGGGAGCCAAGTCGTTAGTTATCGGCAAGGGAGTCAACCGCTGATCATTTTCCATACTGCTAAATCACTGGGGCACTACGGCCCAAATCAATATATTGCGAACTTGCTTTATACCATATTCACCACCATTTTTCAGCAAAATTCTCGCCGCCTGCCGATAGAGCGCCCATTTTACGGGCATTTTGTAAGCATTGCTGAGCGAATGCTATATTGTTTGTTTGCCCAAACGGGTGAATAATGAATAGTAAAGAGCAAGTATGACGGAATTTTCCGAAAAGCAGGCAACAAATTTCGAACTGGGCATTGACGGTTTTATGTTTGCCGATCTTTTCGACGCGGGGAAGCTGAAAGAGCTCGCTGACAAGTTTTACGCGGATGTCGACAAGAACGACCCCTTGCTCGGCGATGTTTTGAACAAATACATTGCTGCTCGCGGCCAAGGTTACGAAAAACGCGTCGAGTCGAAGATACTCACCGACGCGGCGCCGCACCTGTCGGATTTTATTGCGCGACTGTTTAAGATCAGCGGCGAGCGGAGTGAACTCGAGGGTGACATTCTCGTTCAAAATCCTGTTTGGAAATACAAGTTCTTCGTCCAGCGCCGTGCGGTAAAGAAATTCAAGCCCGAGGAACTCGCTGGCCTTCACGAGGGCAAAATCTGGCTGGCACTAACACAGTTACGGAACAAGGCATTTGACGATACTCTCGTGCATGATGACGAACTTTCGATCGCCGAGATGACCCGTCGTCTGCTCGATGCTGAAGAGATCCTTTCAAAAGATGGAGCAGATGTTACTCCGGCGATACACGACACCGTCGCTCGTGTGCAAGCCGCTTACGACAAACTCAAAGACGACGAATTCGGGAAGGTGTTTTCGGAGTACATTTTACAAGAGGACGCTGAAGGCGATCTGCTGACCGTAAAAGCGGCCTTGCATCTCGTCGAAGCCTGGTCCGCTGTCGCCTTTCATGAAAAAAAGCGTAAGTGGTACAGCTTCAAGGTCGCGCATCCGCTCGATTATCAGAACCTTGTCCATCTGATCCATCCTGACGCGAAACTGCACAACATAATGCGCGGCAGCGATGATATTCTGCGTCGTCGTGACGGCTTTAAACTGACCGACGATCGCGGCACAATGCGCGACGCGCTATACGAGATCGATTACTGCCTAATTTGTCACGAGCGCGAAAAAGATTCGTGTTCGACCGGTCTTCGCGAGCCTGACGGCACGGCAAAACGCAATCCGCTCGGTATCAAGACCGAAGGCTGCCCGCTAGACGAAAAGATCTCAGAGATGCACTTGCTCAAAAAGCATGGCGACGCGATCGGCGCGCTTGCGTTGGTCGCGATCGACAACCCGATGTGCGCCGGCACCGGCCATCGCATCTGCAACGACTGCATGAAGGGCTGCATTTTTCAGAAGCAGGAGCCAGTTAACATACCGCTTGCGGAAACGTCCGTGCTGACCGATGTTCTGAACTTGCCTTACGGTTTTGAGATCTACAGCCTCCTCACGCGCTGGAACCCGCTAAACGCGAAACGCCCGTATTCGTTAGGTTACAACGGCAAAAACATCATGGTCGTCGGCCTCGGCCCGGCCGGCTACACGCTCGCACACTATCTGCTCAACGAAGGTTTTGGCGTCGTCGGCATCGACGGCCTGAAGATCGAACCGCTGCCGACAGAGTGGACAGGTGATCTCGGGCGCTCGTGTCCAAAACCGATTCGCGATCTGAGCGAGATCACCGAGCAGCTTGACGAACGCATCTTGTCAGGCTTTGGCGGCGTTAGCGAATACGGGATCACGGTTCGCTGGGACAAAAACTTTTTGACGATGGTGCAATTGATGCTCTCGCGGCGAAAGCACTTCAGGGCATATGGCGGCGTGCGTTTTGGCGGAACGTTGACGATCGAGGACGCGTGGAATTTTGGTTTCGACCACATTGCGATCGCAACCGGTGCGGGTCGGCCCACGATCGTTCCGATGAAAAACAACCTGATACGCGGCATTCGTCAGGCGAGCGATTTTCTCATGGCGTTGCAGCTCACCGGTGCATTCAAAAAAGACACGCTCTCTAATCTGCAGGTTCGCTTGCCGGCGGTCGTCATCGGCGGCGGTCTGACCGGTATCGATACCGCTACCGAGTTGTTTGCCTATTATCCGGTACAGGTAGAAAAGATGCTCCACAAATACGAGCAGGTCATCGAGGAGTTTGGCGCGGGAGCCGTGATGAAAACATTCGACCCCGAAGAGCTGACCGTGCTGCCCGAGTTTCTCGAACATGCCCGCGCAATACGCGCCGAGCGCTCACGCGCCGCGGCGGCAGGCGAAGAGCCGAACTTTGTTACCTTGGTGCGCGGCTGGGGCGGCGTTTCGTTGATCTACCGCAAACGCCTGCAGGACTCGCCGGCGTATCGTTTGAATCACGAGGAAGTGCAGAAGGCGCTCGAGGAAGGGATTGACTTTATCGAGTGTATGACGCCGACCGAGGCCGTGCCGGATGAATTCGGCGCCGTAAGAGCCGTAAAATTCGAGCGGCTCGGGTACGTCGCCGAAACCGGTAAATTTGAGAAAACAAACGACATACACGAGTTCCCGGCGCACACGGTTTGTGTTGCCGCGGGCACGTCGCCAAACGTCATTTACGAAAAAGAAAAGCCGGGCACGTTCAAGATGGACGAGTGGCGGCAGTTCTTCGCGCCGCACAAAGTGTCGCGCAACGGCGACGGCAAGCTCCACGCCGTAGAAGTCGCAAATGGCGAGGCCGGCTTCTTCACAAGTTACGAGCATGACGGTAAGTTCATCAGCTACTACGGTGACAACCACCCGCAATATGCCGGTAACGTCGTCAAAGCAATGGCATCCGCCAAACACGGCTACGAACGCGTCGTCGAGCTGTTCGCCGGAGCGCAGGCTGCCAGCCTGCATTCCGATATCTTCGACGAGCTTATCGCCACCCTCGACGAACAGCTTCGCGCATACGTCGTCAAAGTTGACCGCCTTACGCCGACGATCGTCGACGTGATCGTCAAGGCGCCGCTGCAGGCGCGCAAATTCGAACCCGGCCAGTTTTATCGCCTTCAGAATTTTGAAACGAGCGCACCGGTCATCGACGGCGTGCGGATGATGATGGAAGGTCTGGCACTCACGGGCGCGTGGGTCGATGAAGAAAAAGGACTCCTCTCTATGATCGTTCTCGAGATGGGAACGTCGTCGCGGCTATGTTCGCTGCTTAAGGAAGGCGAAGAAGTTCTCGTCATGGGCCCGACCGGGGCTCCGACCGAGATTCCCGAGAACGAGAACATTCTGCTTGCCGGCGGCGGGCTTGGCAACGCCGTGCTGTTCTCGATCGCAAAAGCGCTCAAGGCACGCAACAACCACGTCATATATTTTGCCGGCTACAAGAATGGCGACGATCTTTTCAAACGCGAGGAGATCGAGGCAGCGACCGACGAGGTCGTTTGGGCGACGGATTGGGGAACCGAGATCACGCCGCAGAGGGCGCAGGACGCGGGCTTTCGCGGCAATATCGTAAAGGCGATGACCGCCTATGCGGAAGGCAAACTGGGCTCGCAAACCATTGATCTCAAAGATATTAACCGAATCATCGCGATCGGCTCTGATGGCATGATGAATGCAGTGCGCGAAGCGCGCCACACAGTGCTCAAACCATATCTAAACGAAAACCACGTCGCGATCGGCTCGATCAACTCGCCCATGCAGTGCATGATGAAAGAGGTCTGCGCCCAATGTCTGCAGCGTCACGTAAACCCGCACACCGGCGAAGAGTTTTTTGTCTTCTCATGCTTTAACCAGGACCAGCATCTAGATTTTGTCGATTTCAAAAACCTGAACGACCGGCTCAAGGCGAACAGCATTCAGGAAAAGCTGACAAACCTGTGGCTGGATCGGGCATTTGGAAAAGACGAACTCAAGAACTTGTATCAACATTTGAGTTAGCGTCCAAATCAGCGAGCTTAACGCTCTCCAGTGCATTGCTTTGTTAGCTTTCCAAATTCTGGACCAATTTCCAATTCAAATCCACAAAGTCAACGTAATATTGAACACAATTGTTGACGTTAATAAGACCTGGCTTGATTGGAAATAATGCATGGGGATTATGATAGAAGAATGTCATTAGACCTTTTTCATAATGTTCATACAAAGTCAGTATCCCACTTAGATATCGGTTCCGATCTGGAGTAGCAGATTTCTTTGGTCCGAAATAATCAGGTCCAAAAATCGGTTGAATACTCGGATCTTTAGAAAATGAGACGGGAACTGTCTGCAAGCCAAACATCCCAGTTAGCACGTCATTCGCCCCAACCCGGCCATTCCTGAATTATTGAAAAGCACAAGAATCCCAGAGCAATTTTCAGGTTCAGTAAATCTCTTAATCTGTCCGTAGCTTTCCTTAATCTTTTCTCTGACGGCTTTCCCCGGCTCTCCTCCATACCCATCTGACCATCCCCTTTCAGACAATTGTTCACTAACTTTTATCTCCTCGTTGTTAGCTAAGATTTCCTTGACCTCGGCATAGATCTCTATTCCTGATATATTGATTCGATAATCTGGAGTGCGCTCTGAGCCCTCTTGAATTCTTTCATACGCCCAGCCATTTTGAGAGCACCATATTTCCAGTAATTCTTCAGACTTGTTCATAGTCAACCGCTAGCGGCGGATTAATATTTCGCCTCGACACGTCCGACCACATCACTCCGCCGATTCTTGATCGGCATCGGCGACAGATCGGTCAGATCGTCTTTTGACAAAACGCCCAGATGTCTCAAAATTTCAACAGCGACCGCGGGACGGGCGCGCATAGCGTCGTTCTTGAATTACCCCTTAACTGGAAAAGCGCGAAGATCAACACCAAGACTTCGAAGCAGTCTGATTATTGTGTCGTATCGCGGTTTTGCTCCGGGCGACAGAGCTTTGTAGAGACTTTCGCGCCCGAGGCCTGCATCCTTTGCGAGTTTGCTCATCCCGCGGGCCTTTGCCACATCTGAGATCGCCAGCAAAAAAACATCCGGGTTTGGGTCCTCGAGAGCGGCATTCAGATATTCGGCTATCACTTCTTCGTTATCCAGATAGTCTGCTGCTTCAAATTGTTTTATATTGTTCATACACTTATTCCAGTTCTTTTAAGATTCGTTTCGCCTCGCGAATATCACGTTTTTGCGAACTCTTATCTCCGCCGCAAAGAAGCAAGTAAACCACCCTGCCGCGACGGCAATAATATGCCCGATAACCCGGACCAACATGGATCCTCATCTCCGAGATACCGTCGCCGACGGGTTCGCAGTCGCCAAAATTTCCCGCTTCGGCTGATCTGATACGTGCAATTATTCGGGCCTTGGCTATCGGATCACGCAACTTCGATAGCCAATCATTGAACTCGGGCGTGCGAAGAAATGTGTTCACAAACTAAGTGTATCCGAATAGATACATGCGAGGCAAGCGGCTTTTTATACCTCAAATACGTAAAGTTGATTCTATACAACCGACGATATCCCCACGCCGGTTCTTGATCGGCATCGGTGAAAGGTCGGTCAGGTCGTCTTTAGAAAAAACTCCAAGTTGTCGCAAAATCTCAACCGCGACAACTGGCCTTGCACGATGGTCGTCGCCGTCGGCGATTTTCAACGCGATGCCGAGACCGGTTGGATACTTTTCACTGGGCAAAACGCCGCAGAGCCAGACGCCGTCGGCGCCGACTTTCGAGATCAATTTACCCGGCGCTGCGTGCATGAGCATTGTGTCGAGGCGTTCGCTGCCGCCGATGAGTTCGGGGTGGTTCATCATTGAGTTTACGATGCGTTTGCATGCTGCCTGCGTCGGCTCAGGAAAGTTTGTCGGCGCGATCAGATTGATAAAGCTTTTCGCCATCGCGGCAACAGGCAGAGCAAAATTCGGCAGGGCGCAACCGTCGATGCCGATCTTGATCTCATCTTCCGGAACCTCGGCAAAGTCGGCGATGCATTTCAAGATGCGTTTTTGTATGCGGTTGTCGGATGAATCATAAGTCGCAATATCGGAGCCGATGTGTTTTGCAAACGCGAGCATCGCGGCGTGTTTACCCGAGCAGTTGTTGTGAAGCTGCGTCGGTTTGTAACCTGCGCGAACGAGGCGGTGCGATTCGCTTTCGTTAAATGGCGCGTGTGCGCCGCACCTTAGGTCATCGATCGACAAACCGGCCTTATCGAGCATCTGTCCGACAACTCGAATATGCTGAGCTTCGCCCGAGTGCGATGCGCACGCAAGTGCGACTTCCTCTTCAGTAAACCCAAACGCGTCAGCCGCGCCGCTCGTGACAAACGGCACGGCCTGAAACGGCTTAGCCGCCGAGCGAAAGTACGTAACAGTCGTCGGATCGCCGACTGAAGCGATCTCTTTGCCATCGCCGTCGATGATGAACAGATGGCCACAATGGACCGACTCGACGGTAAACCCTCGAATGACGTTAGCTAGAACTTGAGCACTCATTACAAATGATTTTAACAGGATAGACAGGATAGACAGGATCAAGACAATTCCGATTCGAGTAAAGCATCCTGTTTATCCTGTCCATCCTGTTTGAATTTAGCTCGCAGAGGCGAGCATCGCACGTGCGTTTTCACGCGCCTGCTCGGTTATCTCCTCGCCCGCGAGCATGCGTGCAAGTTCGTCGACGCGCTCCGGGGCGGTCAGCTCACGCGCCCTGACCTTTGTTTTGCCGCCCGTAATTTCTTTCTCTACCACAAAATGCCGGTCGGCCAGACTCGCGATCTGCGGCTGATGCGTGACGCAAAATACCTGCGATGTTGCAGCGAGCGATTTTAGTTTGCGGCCAACAGCCTCAGCGACGCGACCGCCGATGCCAACGTCGATCTCGTCAAAAACTGCCGTTTTGCCAACGTCCTTTGAGCGAGCCGCCGTTTTGAGGATCAGCATGAGTCGTGATGCTTCGCCGCCAGATGCGACCTTTGCCAGCGGCCTCACTGTTTCGCCCGGGTTTGCGGAGAAATAAAATTCAACGTTGTCCGAGCCGTCGGGGGAAAACGTTTCGCTGTCCGTGATCTTTGCCTCGAATTTCGCCTTTTCGAGGGCGACGGCCTTTAGATCGTTTTCGACAGTCTTCGCAAACTTCGCGGCAGCTTTGACGCGTGCGTCGTGCAGCTTGCCGGCGACCGTTTTGTAATTCTGCTCAGCGAGGTCAAGTTGTTTTCTTAATTCTTCCTCGCGAAACTCGGCGGTTTCGATATTCGCAAGCCGCTCTTCGGACGCGCGAAAATGCTCTAGTACGGCATCGATCGTCTCGCCGTATTTTCTTTTCAGACGCGTGATCTCCGCAAGTCGATTTTCGATCTCGTCGAGACGCGCGGGTGAGAATTCGAGTGTCGAACTAAAATCCCGCGCCGCCCGGCCAAGCTCATCGATCACCGCACGCGCCGCGGCAAGCTGCTCATCAAACCCGTGAAAGCGTTCATCGTATTCTGCAAGCTCGGTGACGATCTTTGTCGCTCGATCGAGCGTCGCGAGCGTCGAGTGTTCATCCTCGTAGAGCAGTTGGTGGGCGTCCGAAGACAGGGCTGAGAGTTTTTCGACGTTGTTGAGCCGCCGCTTTTCCGCATCCAGTTCGGTGTCTTCGCCGGCTTGAAGATTGGCGTTGCGTATCTCGTCTGTCTGAAATCGCAGGATATCAACAAGCTGCAGCTTTTCGGCCTCGTCCTTTTCAAGCGAAGAGAGTTTAGATCTGATGTCCAACCATTTGTGGAAGGCATCCGCGACCGGCTCTTTTAGCTCGTCGACGCCCGCGAATGCGTCGAGCAGCCCGATGTGCGTTTCGATGTCGTAAAGAGCGGCCTGCTCGCCCTGGCCGTGGATATCGGCCAGCCACGCCCCGATCCTTTTAAGAAAGTTCTGCGTGACAAGTTGGTTGTTTACAAACACGCGGTTCTTGCCCGAGAGCGAGAGATCGCGGCGGACTATGATCTCTCCGTCATCATCCAGATCAACACCGCTTTCGCTGAGGATATTCGCCAGTTCAGGAGTGATCTCGAACCTGAAAACTCCCTCGATCCGTGCCGAATCCTCGCCCTGCTTTATCAGATCGGCGGAGATGCGATCGCCGGTCAACGCGGCCAAACTGTCGACGATGATCGATTTGCCCGAGCCGGTTTCGCCGGTGAGGAGGTTCAATCCGTCGCCGAACTCGATCTCAAGCTCGTCGATCAACGCGATATTTTTTATCCGTAAGTGCGATAACACAGTTATTTTCGTGGCACGACGCCCTCGCCCTTAAACCACTTGCCGCCAGAAAAAATGGCGTCGGGCGGAAAGCGCTTTTCAAGTTCGGCGGCCGTCCAATCGATGGTACGGTGGCGTTTGTAAAAGAGAAGTTCAGCGAGTTCGCCGGGGCGCGCCATTCCAAACCTTTGGATGACGTTAAAGCTGCTCGCGTCGTATTCCTCGAGGCCGCTAAGTCCTACAGAATTGCCGATCTGACGAATCTTGACCGGTGCGAAGAAACTTGCGCGCCGACGGTCCGTTACGGCGACAATGTCGGCAATCGTGATCTGGGTCGTCATCGCCATTGCGTCCGTTGCAGCTTTGGTTGTAACGATGTTCGCCTGACGAAAGATGAAATTGACAAGATTGCCGGAACCGTTTTCGAGGAGCGATAAATAAGGCTGCGGTGACTGCTGACGTTCGCTGCCGGTTGCGATCGCGTGCAAGGCAGTCATAAAGGCGACGAAATTCATCTTTACCAAAAACATCTCGTCCTTACCGTGCAGGGCGCCGGTCTCGATCAAGATCGTCGGCGTGCCCCAGGCGCTAAAATTGTCGCCAAACGCCGTCGGCGTCCACTCGTCGCCGTATCGTCCTATATGTCCGGGGATGAATTTCTGCAGAGCGAGCACCATCGCCGACGTTATTCGCGTATTTCGCTCATGTCCGTAGCTTGTCGCCTTTGCTTCGTCGCCGTAAACCACTAAAAACGATATCGCGGCTTGCTTCGGGGCTCGGCCGACGGTTGTGAGAGCCTGCTGGTTGTGGAGATTAAAGCCGATCGCCGGATTCCAATTATCGCGAAGTTGTTTTAGCAGACGCGCCTCGGGCGTCTTTAGATCGAGCGCGTCGCGATTGATGTCGATGCCCTGTAGGTTTCGTCGAACATACATCTCCGCTCCGTCGGGGTTAAGCATCGGCACGGAGCGAATCGTCATTGTCTCGGCGATCTTCTTCACCCAGTCTTTATCACGGTTGTTTTGCAGGAACGCAAACATATCGATGAGTGCCGACGTTGCCGTCGGTTCGTCACCGTGCATCTGCGACCACATAAAGACCTTCAGCGGCCCGCGCCCCCATTCCACCTGATAGATCTCGCGGCCCGCGTTTGAAAATCCGACCTGATCGACCTTGATCCCGGTCTGCTTCAGCTGTGCGAGATACTGTTTCAGATCGGCGTGACGCACGTCGGATGGGAACATCTTGCTCAAGTGCGCGCTCTCCCACGCCTCAGCGAGTATCTCAGGTGTTTGTGAATGAACGTTCATCAGCAAGACGGAGACCGCCAGGAGAGCCAGACCTAAACTACGCATATAGAATAAGATAAACCGACTCTGTCCTAAGTCGCAAGGTCGCGAGGTTATTGCCCGGCGAGCTTACGATATATCGCCTCGGTCGCGTCGCCCATCCGCGTCAGGCTAAATTTCTCGCGGGCGGTAGTGCGTAAACTATCGGCCAGTTTTCTTCGCTTTTCGCTGTCGTCGAGGTATGTACGGACCGCTGCCGCGAGTGCGAGCGGGTCCTTTACGGGAACGAGGGCTTCGGCGTCGGCAATCAACTCCTTTGCACCGTCGGTTGCTGTGGCAATAACCGGCGTCCCGGCGGCCATCGCATCGAGAATGGCGAGGCCAAAACTCTCGCTATGCGACGGGGAAACAAAAATATCGGCGGCCGCTAGGAGCGGTTCGATGTTATCGAGCCAGTCGAGCCATGTGAATTTATCGTCTAGCCCAAAAACGTGAACCAGTCGCTTTAACTCGCGTCGAAACTTCTTATCCAGCGTATTGTCGCGTCCGGCGATGATAAAGTGCGCTTCGCGGTGTGTTTTTGCGATTTCGTTTGCTGCAAGGACAAAGTCACGTTGGCCCTTTAGCAGCTTTAATTCACCAAGCGTGACGATGAGCGGCGCGTCATGTGCGATGTTGTGAAACTGGCGAAACTCGGCGGCGCTCGCGGTGTCACGACCCGTTTCGGAAACATGTATGCCGTTTGGTATTACGTGAATCTTATTGCGCGGAAAGACGCGCTCCAGATGCGTTGCGACTGGAGCCGAGACGGCGATCGCTGCATCGACGTTGCCGAGGGCAAACCGATGATATGACTTCATCGGGAACATCACGTGCCGCGTCAGCACGAGACGTGTTTTCTTTGCTGAGCGCGCGGCCACGCTCGCCGCAATGTAATCACGAGCGACGTGGGCGTGAATGATCTTAATATTGTTTCGCTCGACAAATCTCGCGATCTGCTTTGCGCTGAACATCCCGAAGGAATTGCGGATCGACACATGTAAGAAGCGTTCAGCCGGCAAAAAGTCGAACCGCGATTGCCATTCATTCGTCGGCCTGAGCGCGACAAACACCTGATGGCCCCTTTCGGTCATCTCACGCGCCAGATCGACAACGTGCCGCTCGCCGCCGCCAAAGACCCGCGCCGATGAAATATAAAGAATCCGCACTTCCGAAGTTTAATCGAAACCTCAAGTGAGCAAAAGTCCTCCGAGAGGTAAAAACGTCGGCGGGTATCGCTAGATATGCGGTCGAAAAAAAAAGGAACCCGCTAGCTTGAACGGGCTCCATTGAACTAGACCGCGAAAACGGTTCTATTTGTTGAAGATATAACGAAGCCCGATCTGGATTCGATATACGTCACCGGTGTTCGCTGTCGGAATGTAAGTTGACGATATAAGGCTTGTGCCGATATTGCGTAAACGGTACAGCGCTCTTCCTGAGCCATCAACTCGTGCGGCCGCCGGGACGAGGGGCGACAGCGAAGTAAATGCCTGACCGATTCCCCAGTTCTTATTCAGCAAGTTGCCAAAGTTGAGTACATCGACTCTCACTTGAAACTTCTGAGTGGAATTCTTCACCTTAAAAAACAAGTCCTGAGCGACGCTGAAATCGGCCCTGGTAACAAACGGCAGAAAAGCCGCTCCTCTCTCAGCATATCGGCCACGGTTTTTCGACAGATACGGGTCCTGGTTGATATAGGCTTCCCATGCAGCTTGCTGTTGCGCGACTGTGAATGTAGTGCCGCTTGCTGTGTACTGTTCGAAATTCATCTCTGACGCATCTTTCGGAATGTAGATCAGATCGTTAGTTCCGCCATCGTTGTTCAAGTCTGCGCTAAATATGTAGCTGCCATTGCCGCCGGTTCTCGACTCCCAGAACATCGAAACGGTAGTCCCGCCGAATTTAAAGTAGTCTTTGTGATACGAAAATGTTCCAAAGACACGGTGTCCTTGGTTCGCCGAGCTGATGCCGACACCAGGATTGTTTGCGTTGCCAGCATGCTGATTATTTGCCCACGACCCGAAAGCGATCGAACCGGGATCAACGGTGTTGCGAGCCTCGCCGTAGCTGTAAGCCCCTTTCACATACAAGCCCTTGGAGAATGGTCTTTCAAGGGTGAATGAGAGGTTCCATTGTTTGCCTACGTTCTGGTTCTTGAGAACGATCGCATTCTGAATGTTGGCATTTATCCTATTCACGCCCGTACTGGTAAATCTAGGGCGGTTGTCTGCACCAACAAATGCGGAATTCGGAGCGGCAAGATTCGCATTGATATAATATATGCCGTTCACATCCTTGTTGTAGAGAAATTCTCCCCCAGCGATCAGACCTAGTGGAATTTTTACGTCAACCGCGGCGCTCGAGCGCCAGATCTGCGGAAACCTGAAGCCCGGTTCGGTCAGAGACAGCTCATACTGAGAGGCCGGTGCACCGGTTACGGTGGCCGGCTTGTATCGATTTGGATTAGGGTGGAACGGCCTGGCGGTTCCGGTGATGTCTTCAAACCCGGTCAAAATACCGTTGTTACCTATCTGATTCGATATCCACACATACGCCGGACGTGCGGTAAACACACCCGTGCCGCCGCGTACCTGAACGCGGCCGCTACCGAAGGGGTTCCAGTTGGCACCTACTCTCGGTGACCACAAAATATTCGCCTCGGGTAACTGTTCTGTTTTGTAGTTTACGGACGCGCCTGTCTCATCTCTAAAGGTTAGGGCGTTGGCTTGAGGATTGGTAAAACCTGTGTCCCCAAAGAAAGGAACATCCGCCCTAACGCCATATGTCAGAGAGAAATTATCTCTTACCTTCCAGGTGTCTTGTCCGTAAAAGCCAACATACTTCACTTCAAGAGGCTGGATAGGCTTCTCGAGACCCGGAATATTCGACCACCTTACCTGAAATCGGTGACTGAATGGTGACACCGTCCGGTTCGGATTTGCTAGAAAGCCGTTAGCGGTCGTGTAAAAATCCGCAAGCGAGTTAAACACGTAAACACTCTGCGACCCCGGGAAAAAGACGTTCTCTGATTCGTACTTCTCAAGGCTAACGCCGGCGGCGAAAGTATGAGCACCTTTGTAAAAGGTCAAGTTGTCTTGGATCTGGAACGAGTTATAGCGAAGCTCGTTGT
>JBJXFZ010000141.1:0-18835 GCA_046154245.1 Pyrinomonadaceae bacterium | reverse complement strand
AGAAGACGCGAAAAACTTAAACCACCCGCTAACGCAGGCGCGTCTGACGCAGATCGCGTTGGACAAACTCAACTAGTATTTTTATCTCTCGATCGCTCAGTATGCCGCGAAACGGCACCATACCGTTTCCGCCGTTTGCGATGTGGTCGTAGATCTGTTCGTCGGTTTTGTATTTGTGTTCACCGTCGCGGATGTTTGGGATGACGCGGCCGTCTTCGAGTGTTTTCCCTTGGCCCTCCGGGCCGTGGCAGATCATGCAATTTTGCCGAAAAAGCGACGCTTCGTAGGATTTGCTGTTGGTGATCGAGTAGCGGACTTGTCCCTGCTTAGCGCAGGCGGCAACTCCCAAGGTAACGAAAAGAAATGTGATCGCGAGCTTAAGGCGAAACATAATTAAAAGAGAAGTTTCACGCAAAGACGCGAAGAACGCAATGCGGGGGCCTTATATCCAGCCGAGTAATTCAAAAGGACTGGCAGGATAAAATAAATCCTGTTCATCCTGGATATCCTGTTGTGATTTCTGTGTTAGGACTGAGCAGCTTCCTCTTTCAGCGCTCGCTTGAAGATCTTGCCGGTGCCGCCGATCGGCAGGGATTCACGAAATTCGACATGTCGCGGATATTTACTCGCGGCGAATTGCGTTTTGCACCACTCGGTAAACTCGTCGGTTGACAGCTCGTAGCCCTGATTCAGAACCACAAATGCCTTAACCTCTTCGCCGAGACGTTCGTCGGGCACGCCGATGACGGCGCATAAACTGACCGCTTCGTGCGTGATAATGACTTCTTCGAGTTCGCGCGGATAGACGTTGTAGCCGCCGCGGAGGATCATGTCCTTTTTACGATCGACGATCGACAGATAGCCCTCGTCGTCCATGATGCCAACGTCGCCGGTATGAAACCAGCCATTGCGAAACGCTTCGGCGGTCGCTTCGGGGCGTTTGTAATAGCCTTTCATCACGAGGTGGCCGCGAATCACGACCTCGCCTCGTAGCCCACGTGCGACCTCGTTATCGTCATCGTCAACGCACTTTATCTCGACGCCAAGTAGCGGCTGGCCGACGGTACCGGGCTTGGATGGACGTTCGAATTGATTAAAGCACGCGATCGGCGATGTTTCGGTCAGGCCGTAACCCTCAAGAATCCGTAGCCCGAACACGTCGTTGAAGCGCTTCATAACCTCGACCGGCATCGGGGCGCCGCCGGATGTCGGGACCTTGAGATTTTCGCGAATCGCTGACGTGTCAAAACCGGTTTCCTCTACGTGTTTGAGCAATGCCCAGTACATCGTCGGCACGCCAACCCAAAAATTTACTTTCTCGCGCACCATCGCGTCGAGCGTTGCCTGCGGCTCAAAACGGGCGAGTAGTACGCAGCGATTGCCGGCATACATATTCGAGTTCATTTGCACGGTCTGTCCTGTTGTGTGAAAGAGCGGCAGCGTGATCAGACAGGTCTGTTGGACGCCCTCGGTAAAATCGACCATCGGAAAATGCAAGCCCCAGGCGATGACCGAGTTCATGAAAATGTTAAAGTGCGTCAACTCGGCGCCCTTTGGTTGGCCGGTCGTGCCCGAAGTGTAAAGTATCGAGCAGGTATCGTCGGGCCGCGTCGGATAAATATCAAATGTCTCGCTCTGCTCAGCCGTGATCTCAGTCAGCGTTCTGTGGCCGGTGATAGGGCCGCCGCCGATCAGATTTTTTGTCATCACGACGAGATGCTCGCAGGTATCGACGTTATCAAAAGCCTCTTTTACACGCTCGGCGAGCGGCAGTTCGTCGGTGCCCTCAAAAACAAAGACGGCCTTTGCGTCGGAATCGCTAAGGTGATACTCGAATTCGCGAGGCGTGAACAGAACGCTCATCGGCACGACGATCGCGCCGGCCTTCATGATCCCGTAATAAACTATGGGGAAGAATGGCAGGTTCGGGCATGCGAGAGCGACCTTGTCGCCCGCACTGACGCCCATCTCAACGAGCGCGTTTGCGACGCGATTCGACAACTTGTCGAGCT
This sequence comes from Pyrinomonadaceae bacterium, assembly GCA_046154245.1. GTDB lineage: Bacteria > Acidobacteriota > Blastocatellia > Pyrinomonadales > Pyrinomonadaceae > OLB17. Next base: position 16,823 of record JBJXFZ010000141.1, on the reverse strand, counting down.
CACCATAAGTGAGCCGAACGTTCTCCCAGACGATCGCCTCCTTTTCAGGGGCCTGCCGGGCGTGGTGCGAAATTACCGACGCGAGATTTAGTGTAGTTGCTGAAGACAGCATATCGTACTCAACAAAAGAAAAAGATTGATTGTGAAGATTGTAGTTACACCGCACGTGCCGTGTCAAAACTGACCTGCCGGCTCGAGCCGATCTCCGCATCACGTTGCTGGATAGAGTGGGCGCGCCATTGTTCTTTTTTCTCAGGAAAGTCGGTTCGGTAGTGGCCGCCCCGCGACTCTTCGCGCCAGAGCGCGGCGGTGGCAACGAGTTTTGCCAGCGTTACAAAATTACGTGACGATGTGCTCAAGTTTGCGGCGGCGATCTGATCAAACTCGGCGAGCGCCCGCAGCAGCGACGCGCGATCACGAAGAATGCCGACGCGCTCCCACATGACGCGCTTCACGCGCTTCTTCACCGCCGTACTGACGGCTGTCCCAAGCCCGATGTCCAATGTCTCAAGTCCTTCGGTTCTTAACTTTGGACTTGGAACTTGGAACTTCGGACTATCGCCCACGGCGGCTTCGCCGGCGCGAGCACCAAACACAAGACCTTCGAGCAGGGAATTCGACGCGAGACGGTTTGCTCCGTGCACCCCGGTGCATGTTACCTCGCCCGCAGCGAAAAGACCGGGCAGCGTGCTGCGCCCCCACAGATCGGTTCGAATCCCGCCCATCGAGTAGTGCGACGCAGGGCTCACAGGCAGCAGGTCAGTCGCGATGTTCAGGCCAAAATGGCGGCACGTTTCGTAGATCTTTGGAAAGCGTTCTTTCAGAAACTTCTCGTCCATTGCCGTCATGTCGAGAAACACAGTGCGGGTTCCCGTGCGGCGCATTTCAGCGACGATCGAGCGCGAAACGATATCACGCGGAGCAAGCTCAAGCCTCTCGTCGTAACGAGACATGAATCGTTCGCCGTATTCATTCTTGAGCAATCCGCCCTCGCCGCGCATTGCCTCCGAAAGCAAAAACCGCGGTGCGTTTTCGAGATTCAGAGCCGTCGGGTGAAACTGAACAAATTCCATATCGGCCATCTCGGCGCCTGCAAAATACGCCATTGCCATGCCGTCTCCGGTTGCAACCGGCGGATTTGTGGTGTGTTGATAGAGTTGGCCGGCGCCGCCGGTGCACATAACGACGCCCTTTGCATAGATCTCGCGCGGAGCTCTTAGTATCGGATCGAGAAAGCGAACCCCGACGCAACGGCCGTCATTTACGATCAAACTCTCTGTGGCGGCGAACGGCGTGAGATTTATGGTTTTTTCGTGCTTGGCTCGGTTGACGAGCGAGCGAACGAACTCGGCACCTGTCGAATCGCCGTGTGCGTGCAATATTCGCCGTCGCGAGTGTGCTGCTTCTTTTGTAAAAACGAGCTTGCCGCCCTCACGGTCGAATTCCGTTCCCCATTCAATGAGCTCCGTTATGTATTTTGTGCCCTCGTTTACGAGGGTCTCGACCGCCTTTTCGTCGCACAATCCCGCTCCGGCAACGAGCGTGTCATCTTCGTGAAGTTCGGCGTTATCGTCGTCAGACAAAACTACGGCAACGCCGCCCTGGGCGTATTCCGTGTTAGATTCGCTTGTTTTGTCTTTTGTGAGAACAGTGACATTTGCGCCGGTCTCAGCGATCTCGATCGCGGAGCGCAGACCCGCGACCCCACTGCCGATGACGATAAAATCGGTTTCGAGCGCCATTAAACTCGAATGTAGCAAATTTGGTGTGGTTTTGCGTTACAGGATCGGCTGATCACCGAGCGTCGCGGCCGCAGCATAAGTCATGGGCGTAGTCGGGGCGAGTTCGTTCAGAGCGAACTTGATCCGTTCGGCGAGGCCATCCGTCTCCATGTAATCGCGACCGAGCAAGCGTCGGAACCGCTTGTTGCGATCGTCGCCGTTTAGCTCCTTGAACATCCCGCTCAAAAACGCCGTCACGATCTCGGGGGCAAATTGCCGTCCGGAATTGTGGTGAAGGTCTTGGACGACATCGATCGCCGGACGGCGCGCCTTGTACGGCCGGTCGGTTGTCATCGCGTCGAACGAGTCGGCGAGATTTACGATCTTTGCAATATACGGGATCTCGCGGTCGTAAAGGCCGTCGGGATAACCGCGTCCGTCGAGACGTTCGTGATGATACTTGGCGGCAAGTGGGACGTCGGTATACGGGTGATGGATCGGCTGCAAGATCTCGAACCCAACGGCCGGATGTTTGTTTAGTTCGGCAGATTCCTTTGCGTTGATGCGATATGGCGCGTTGATGATCTTGCGCTCGACCGTGAGCTTGCCAACGTCGTGGAGATAACCCGCGACGGCGGCGCCTTCGGTCTCGTCGGGTCCCCAGCCGAGTTCGGTGGCGATTATCTCGGTAAACTTGCCGACCCGCACGGAATGACCCTCGGTGTATTTGTCCTTACAGTCGATCGCGGCGGCAAACGCCTTGACCGTGTCGTGATATGTCGAGCGCATCTCGTCAAAGAGCTGACGGTTCTCCTCGCTACGACGTTCGATCTCGGCCATCAGGTTTCGCTGAGCGATCGCGACGCCGATGTGCTGGCCCATCGCGCAAATGATGTCCTTATCGTAAACGCTGTAAGTTTCGCCGGTCGCTTTCTCGCCGAGGAATATTGCCCCAACGATTTCTTCGCGGACAACCAGCGGCACAAACAGCTCGAGTCGCTTGTTCTCAAAACTCGCGTCGTACACCTGAAAGAACGGCAACACACGGGCCTGTGCGATCTCGATCGGATTAAGACCGACCGCGAGAAACTGGCGCTCGTCCTCGGTCGTCAACCCAAGCGTGAGCGGAAACTCGTCGCCAAGGGCGCGCACCGCGAGCATGTTCAGCTCGTGTGCAAAACGCGAATATCGCGCAACTGCCCCGCGCCTGATCCCAAGCGCACCTGACAACAAGTGCAGTGACGTTCTTATGGTCTCTTGAAAATTGTTCTTATTGGTGATCTCGTGGCCAAGCTCAGCCAGCGCACCAAACGCGTGAATAAGTTTATTGTCCGGTTCGATCATCGTTTTATTGAATAGTTACGTGTTTGGTCAGCCCGAGCATTTCAAACAGTTCGACCGTGTCTTCACTCACTTCCGAGAAAACGACCTTCGCGCCATTTTTCTCCGCTACGTCGATCACTCCGAGCAGGATCGAGATGCCGATGCTGTTGACGATTTCGGTTTGCGAGAAATCGAGTTTGAGTTCTTTACAGCCCGCGTCGAGTTTGCGGCGGCATTCGTGCTCGATCTGCTCACCGCTTAATTTGTTTATGTAACTGCCGGCAAAGATCGTTGAAGCTTGCTCAACGACACTGGGCGACACCACGGTTTCGCTTTGTATGTTCACGTGAAATTCTTTCCTTGTCTAGTTTAGCGTATGCGCTTAGAGAAACTACGTGAAGTTGTATCATAAACAAGTGCATAATGACAACCGGAATTTTAAGCAGCCTGTGGAAAACTATTTGTGTGAGTTGTGCGGAACGCGACCGAATTCCGCGAGCACTGTTTGCAGATGTTCCTTCGCAGCGGCGTGAACGGGACCGTTTGAGGCAAGGATGCCGTCGTGATTTTGCAGATCGGCCCTGTCGTACCTCATCTCGCCGCCAAAAATGTCCGTGAATTTTCCGCCGGCCTCCTCGAGAATGATCTGCGGCGCGCAAGTGTCCCAGAGCTTTGTCCGCGGGCTCGGGTGAATATAGATATCGCAAACCTGTTCGGCGATCAGGCCGACTTTCAGACCGACCGAGCCGCGCCGAATGATCTCGGTAAACCCGAAATGTTCAATTACACGCTTCATCCGTGGGCTGGCATGATTGCGGGACATTGCCAGTTTCAGACCTCCGAGCGAAGCATGTTCGGATGTGTGTAAGGACACCGGTTCACTGTGCTGCGTTCTGAAAAAGGCGCCGCTTCCCTTCGTGGCGTAGAGTAAGTGATCGTGAAACGGCTGGTAAACGACGCCAAGCACTGCCTTGCCATCAATGGAGAGTCCGACCTGCACGCTGAAATCGCCGTCCTTTTTTACAAAGCCCGCGGTACCGTCGAGCGGATCGATTATCCACACGCGGCTCGCTGCAAGCCGCCGCTCGATATCATCCGGCTCTTCTTCTGAGAGAATTGCGTCGTCTGCAAATCGGGCCGCCAATCCGTTTACGATCAATTGGCTCGCTTCACGGTCAGCGATCGTCACGGGTTCGCTGTAACTATCCGCCCCGAGTTTTTCTTCCGCTAAAAAATTCGTGTCGTAATGTTCGAGAATTAACTTTCCGGCAGATAAGGAGAGGTCGATCGCAGTTTCGAGTTCGTCTCTGAGCATTGATTACAATCTAGCACGAACCGAGGCGGGATCAGTAAAACTCAGGATTTTTCAACTGGCTCGGTGATGCCACAGCGTGGGCAGGTAAGAAAGCGGCGCGTTGCGTCTGTCCATTTCGCGAGCGCGGTGTTTGCAAGTTTTGGATCGCGGCTCTCAGCTTCGCCCTCTCGGAAGACGCGCGAATGGCGAACATCGTCTTTCGCAGGCGTTAGTTCCTGTTCGCATGGACGACAGATCCAGCCAAAACCTTCGTTATAGAAATTGCCGATCTCATTCATAAGAAAACGGTGAGCCAGATCTCGGCTCACCGTATCATAAACAACAAAAACGAATTATTCACTAACTCGTCGCGTCGAGCGTGTTTGCGGTGGAACGATCAGTTTCACCGGAACGGTGATCGTGCGGCCATTGCGATAAACTTCGACGTTGATCGTCTCACCTATCTGCTTTTTGTCGAGCAGGCGATACAGATCGTCGAGGTTATTAAGCTTTTGATTGTCGGCGGAGAGAATGATATCGCCGATGTTGCCGTCGGTGATGCCGCGAAGCCCGGCACGCTCAGCCGATCCGCCAGGCACGGTCTGATAGACGAGAAGTCCCTGATCCACCGGCAGGCGATAGCCGCGTTGAACGAGGTCTTCGACGCTAGGCAGCGACGCGCCCAGCTTGGGTCGACGCACTTCGCCAAACTGAATGAGCTGAGGGATCACGCGTTTCGCGGTATTGGCGGGTACGGCGAAACCGACTCCGACAGAACCGCCCGCGGGCGAGAGGATCTGCGAGTTAACGCCGATCATTCGGCCGTGCTTGTCGAGCAGCGGGCCACCGGAATTGCCCGGGTTGATCGACGCATCGGTTTGGATCGCGGCGTCGATCGGGCGATTATTTCGAGCGCGAATAGGACGCTGCAAACCTGAGATCACGCCGGTCGTAAGCGTGCGATCAAGACCGAACGGATTGCCGATCGCCAGAACTTTTTGTCCGACGACGAGCTTGTCCGAATCGCCGAGCGGCACGATCGTCATGCCAACAGGCGGATCGATCTTGATGATCGCGAGATCTGTGTCGGGATCACCGCCAACAACACTCGCCGGATAAACCTTTTCACCGCCAAAGCTGACTGTAAGTTTTTGTGCGCCTTCAATAACATGAAAATTGGTGAGAATATGCCCGTCGCGGTCGATTACCGAGCCGGAACCGTTGCCTTGGCCCTCTTCCTGGCCAAACCAGCCCTGCCGAACCGAGGTCGTGTTAATAAACGCAACGCCGGGTGACACGGCTTTATAGACTTCGATGGAGTTCTGCTCGTCGCTCACGGTTGACGGATCGGAGATGCCCTGCGGCGGAGTAGCTTCGGCCAAGGATACGGGAGTTTCAGCGCCTGTTTTAGTCAGTTCGCCATAGTTGTAGAGGAGCGCGGTCGCTCCGATGGCGATCAGTGCGGACGAAAAAGCGAGCAGCAATATCTGCCTCGCCGAAAGTTGATATACGGATTGCGGTTTCATAAAAGTACAGCCTTCCTGAAAATGAATTTACGACATTTTTGATGAGCAAAAAAGCCGAACGCGTTGTGTATTGAGTTACGCTAACGAGGGACGAGATGTTTCCGACGGAGTTACAGGGTTATGCAAAGAATTGCGATGGCAAATTAGCGAGCTCCTGGATTTGGGTGTTCGAGACGACCCCGACCGCCGCAAGCCCCGTAAAAAGGTGAATTACCATCAGTCCGAGGTAAACAGCTAGGGCTACCGCGAGGCCATACTTCGCCAGCGTATGATGCCGTGACCGGATCAAAACGATCGACGTAACGACGCCGATCGCAATTTTGACGCCGAGAAATGGGGCGTTTCCGATATCCAGCAACGTCGCCATCAGCTGGTTGCCTTCAGTTGCGACACCGCTTCGCACCCAAACGATTGTAAGAAGCGCGTCCAATAAATTCAGGACGAAAAGCAGAAGAGTTGGTGCCATTAATTGCATATTACAATCTTTTTTGTCCGGAACAAACTTGTTAAACCGTTCTGCTGAATGACGATGCCTCCGGTTTTTGGCCGGAGGCGTCGTTATTTAGAGACGTGTGAATTATCGTTTCGCTTGGAATATACGCTTAATCGGTGGGAATTTCAAAAAACGGGGCGATTTTATTTGCGTCGGGGCAAGGTGGTACTCTTGAACTGTAGAGCTAGAGCATTTTTTGCAACGTGGGATAGGCTTTGGCCTTCAAACGGCACGGCTCACGCTTCATCAGCAGGAGGAATTATGAAACGCATATTTAACGTTAGTAACATCACGGGAATTCTCGCCATACTTTTGGTTTTTGGTGTGGGCGCGAGCCTGGCACAAAAGCCGGTCTTGAAGAAAAAAACCACGGTCAAGAGGAAAGTCGTGACAAAACCGGCTGAACCGATGTTTCAGGTCGATACAGGCAGCATTCTGCGCGTTCGAATGAACGGCACCATCAGTTCGAAGACCGCGAAGGTAGGCGACACATTTACGACCACCGTGACCGAGCCCGTCTATTCGTCGAACGGTGTAGTCGTCATTCCGACCGGCAGCACACTGACAGGCCGCGTTGACGCGGTAAAAGCGGCGGCGAAAGGCGGCAAACCCGGCGAGATCGACGCGAGCTTCATCAAATTAAAACTACCAAATGGCAGAACGCGCACCATCAACGGCTCGCTGACCGATCTCGAGGCTGGCAAAACAACCAGCGATAATGAGGGTACTGTTTCGGCCGGCAAGATGAAGAATCGCAAGATCATCTTTATCGGCGGCGGTGCGGCAGGCGGCGCTCTGCTCGGTGCGATCGTCGGCGGCGGCAAAGCCACCGCAATCGGTGCGATCGTCGGCGCAGGTGCGGGCTTTCTCGGTGACAGATTTACAAAAGGCCCCGAAGCCGAAGTAAAATCGGGCACTGAGTTTGGCGTTTATCTGAATCAGGCCATATCGCTGCCGCGCTTCGTGGAAACTACGACCACGACCGCAAATCAGTAACGGCATGCAAAGATCGACCACTGTTATTAAACTCTTTTTGATCGCGATAGCCGCGGTCGCAGCAGGTTGTAGTGTGGCTAGCAGCAGTTCGATGAGCGGCGTGGACATCAGGAAACTGGCGCCGGCGCCCGCTCAGGAAACTGCGACCTCGCCGGCGAACGGCGTGAGAACGGCGGTGTTTGCAGGTGGTTGTTTTTGGGGTGTTGAGGCCGTTTTTGAGCACGTAAAGGGTGTGACCGATGTGAAGTCGGGCTATTCCGGCGGCGATGCAAAATCGGCGAATTACGACGACGTCAGCGATGGCAGAACCTTGCATGCCGAGGCGGTCATCGTTACCTACGATCCGGCAAAAGTCACATACGCTCAACTGCTAACAGTTTTCTTCTCGGTCGCACACGACCCGACCGAGGTTGATCGCCAGGGCCCCGATGTCGGCCCGCAATATCGCTCGGCGATCTTTTACGCAAACGAAGAGCAAAAGAAACTTGCGAATGATTACATCGCGGCGATAAATAAGGCAAAAGTTTTTTCAAAGCCGATCGCAACCCAGCTCGTTCCGCTCGAGAAGTTTTACGACGCGGAGGACTATCACCAGGATTACATGAAGAAGAATCCCAACCAGCCGTACATCGTTCATCACGATCGGCCAAAGGTCGCGGCGCTCAAGGAGAAGTTTCCGGAACTATACGTCGAGAAAAAGTAGCGGGATTTAACCGCAGATAGCGCAGATAAAACGGATTTCCGAATCATTCTTATCTGCGTTTTCTGCGCCATCTGCGGTTAATAGCGGTGAAGCTACTTAGACTTCTCCGCCCAGATTTGAACAAGATGCAGCAGCGTCTCGGTAGATTTCTCTAAACCTCGTCGTGAATTCCACTCGAGCTTGCCGTGAAAGTTATGCCCGCCGGTGAAGAGATTCGGCGTCGGCAAACCCATAGCCGTGAGGCGCGAGCCGTCCGTTCCGCCGCGAATGGGGCGCAGCTCAGCCTTTATGCCGACTCGCCGCGCGGCCTCGATCGCGTAATCGGTTAGCTGCGGATAGTTCCTTAGCGTCTCTTTCATGTTCAGATAACCAAGCACGCTGGCGTACTCTATCTTCACTTTTGGAAACCGTCGCTGCGTCGCCGCGACATATTGCTTTATCGTCTTTTCCTTTGCAGCAACGCCGCTCAGGTCAAAATCACGAATAAGGATCTTTATCGTTGAGGTTTCGACATCGAGATTGCCGATGTAGGGGTGCAAGAATCCAACGCGACCTGCTGTTGTTTCAGGTCGAAACGGATATTTTGAAAACGCCGCAAGAAAATCTCCGACCGCGTAAGACGAGTTGACCATAATGCCTTTCGCCGTGCCCGGATGCGTCGAGCGACCGCGAAACGTCACCGTCGCCGTGCGGGCCGACCACGTTTCGTTCGAGATGTCGCCGAGCTGTTCACCATCGACAGTGTAGGCAAACTTTGCTCCCCAGCCCTTGATATCAAATTTTTCGATGCCGCCGCCGACCTCTTCGTCGGGCGTGAACGCGATCGCGATATTGCCGTGTTTGATCTGCGGATTTTGTTTTAAGATGTCGAGCATCGTCATCAACTCGGCGATACCCGCCTTGTCGTCAGAACCGAGCAGCGTAGTTCCGTCCGCAGTGATTATGTCGTCGCCGATCATGTTCTTAAGATCGGGGTTTTGCGCAACGGTGATGACCTGGGTTTTGTCGTTTGGCAAAACGATGTCCCCGCCCTGGTAATTCGTGTGAATAATGGCGTTAACATTTGCCCCCGACACGGCCGGGCTAGTGTCCATATGCGCGATAAAGCCGATGGTCGGCACTTTAGAGTTGTCCGGCAGATTCCCCGGCAAAAAGGCGTACACGATGCCCCACTCGCTTATCCGCACATCGAGCAAGATCATGTCGTCTAGCTCCTTCTTAAGTAAGTTCGCGAGATCGAGCTGCTTCTTTGTCGATGGCGGCGCCGGTTGATCCTCAGCCGACTGCGTGTCGATCTTTACATAGCGCAAAAAGCGCGACATCGCGGACTCGGTCGGCGGTTTGAGTTGCGCAACAGCTGACAGTGTCAGCAAAAAAACGAAAAGTACCGAAAGAATGATTTTCATAGATTGTATTTAGTGACGAGGCTTGTATTCCTCATAGTAATTCTTATATCCGAGCAACCGCGCCGTCGGCGCCATCAAAACTCGCATTGATTTTTGAGCACTCAAGGAAGGGCCGTCCGCAATGTAAGAATCCGCCTCGGTCCCATAAACCGAAAGCTGCATCAGCATTTGCAGCATATTCGGACCATTCGGGTAGCGGTCCATGAATCCATAGAGTTGCGATAGATGGTAGCCAAATTCTACTGGCAAGGTTTTTTCGTCCTCGCTTTCAACAACCACTGGTTCGCCGGTTTCGTTAAACGGCTTATGCTTCGTCATTGGCGGCACGGAGATCGTCTCGCCGGCCCGCAAGGTCCGTTTCTCACCGTTGATCAAGACACTGAGAGTTCCGCTTTTTACGGTAAACGTCTCTGTGAAAGCTTCGTGAAAATGCTCAGGTGGGCCGACGGCGTTCGGAGCGACTACCAATCTCGTGTGTAGCCATCCATCTTTAACGTTGAGAATAGTTTGATCAAAACCCTCGAACCTGCTGACGAGCTTGTCGCCCGGACGAAAGTAATTGGCGTAATCAGGCTTAGCCGCGGGAAAAACGTGTGTATCGACAACGATACCAAAGATCAGGTAGAGCCCTACGACCCCGACAAAACCCGCAACAATTCTTAAGAAAGTCCTCATAATGTTCGACGTCTTTACAGCTTCACGCAAACATTTTTCTCTTCCGTAAAAAACTTGAGCGCTTCGAAGCCGCCTTCGCGGCCCACGCCACTGTCTTTTACGCCGCCAAACGGCGTTCGCAGATCTCTTAGAAGCCAGCAGTTCACCCAAACGATGCCCGACTCGAGCTTTGCGCTCATGCTGTGTGCACGCGAGAGGTTTTCGGTCCAAACGGTCGCCGACAAGCCGTAGCGAGCGCTATTTGCATAGGTGAGAACTTCTTCCTCTGTATCGAATGGCATTATTGTCACGACGGGTCCGAATATCTCTTCCTGATTTGTGCGGCAGTCGTACGGCAGGCCCTCGATAACCGTGGGCTCGATGAACCATCCGCCGAGAGACTGGCCGTCCGCTGACACAGGCGGTTCCGACGCGTGGCCGCCCGTAAGGATTGTGCCGCCCTCCGTTTTTGCGAGTTCGATGTAGGACATTATCTTGTCGAAGTGCTGCTTTGAGACGATCGCACCGACGTCTGTTTCGGCGTTGAGCGGATCGCCGACTTTCAGCGCCGCGACGCGGGAGACAAAGTCGCTCTTAAACCGCTCATACAACGGGCGCTCGACAAAGATTCGCGAGCCGCACAGACAGATCTCGCCTTGATTCGAGAACGACGAACGCACGGTCGTCGAGAGCATCTCGTCGTAATTACAGTCGGCAAAGATGATGTTCGGGTTTTTACCACCTAGCTCAAGCGAGAGTTTTTTGAACATCGGCGCGGCTACCGACGCGATCTCCTCGCCCGTCTTTGTGCCGCCCGTAAACGAGATCGCCTTTACGTCTTTGTGTGCGACAATTGCGGAGCCCACTCTAGGGCCAGTGCCGTGTACGATATTCAGAACACCGGCGGGCAAGCCGGCCTCGACGCAAAGTTTTGAGAGTAGATACGCGGTCATCGGCGTTACCTCGCTCGGTTTGGCAACAACAGTGCAGCCTGCCGCGATAGCCGGAGCTATCTTCCATGTAAAGAGATAAAGCGGCAAATTCCAAGGCGAAATGCAGCCAACGACCCCGAGCGGTTGACGCAGAGTGTAGTTGATCGCCTGCTGTCCGACCGTGTCGTGCGACTCGTTTGCGGTGTGCATCGCGGCTGTTGCGTAAAAGCGAAAGTTCGCAACGGCACGCGGAATATCGACCGAGCGTGCGAGACTGACGGGTTTGCCCTGATCGACACTCTCGGCCAAGGCGAGCGATTCGAGATCGCGCTCGATTAGGCCGACGAGCCGCATCAGAATCGTAAAACGCGTTTCAGGCGACGTCTGCGACCACGCCGGGAACGCGGCTTTTGCCGCGGCAACCGCACGTTCGACATCGCGTTCATCCGAATCGGGAAGTTGAGAATAGACTTCGCCCGTCGCCGGGTTGAAGTTGTCGAGATACTCACCCGAAGCGGGAGCGACGAGTTCTCCGCCTATGTAATTCACGATATACATTTCGGATCATTGGCGGACATTACTAAAACTGAAGAAGTTAAGAGGGAACTCTTTCATAGGTCGATACTCGCTAAATTCAAAGTTCCACCTAAACTCTGACGTGCCCCGAACACCATCGACACTCAAAAGCACTTCATACTTATGGGGAAGAGTAACGCCGTTTTCATCTCGAAAATCATCAAAATTCTCGGTTAATGTGCTTCCATTTGAAGCCATATCTTGCTCCCAAGCTCCAGGGGCCTGCCCGGTACCAGCTTCTCGTCCTCTTATTTCGTGAAAGCCGCGCTCGGTCTCTTTTTGTCTGTAAACTGTGCGCACATGAGAAAAATTCTCCGTATCAAAATATAACCTAATGCTTGAGTCAGCCGAGAGACCACCATCAGGGGTGAGCTTTAAAACCCAAGCTTCGCGTTTACCGATCTTTTTCTTTCCTTCGGATTCAATCTTGCTCGTAAGCGTCTCCGAAGAAAAAAACCGCCAAGACGAAAACACGGATCCGCCAAAAACACGACTTCTAATAGTCTTATCGTAGGCATTCAAGAAAGTGCCGAGTGGTGAACGCCGTCCAAGTTGAACGATCGGAATGTCAACCTTCTGCTTAAAGAAGCCGATCCGTTCAAACGGATAGTCACTCATCTCAAACGTAGAAAAGAACGCCATCTCGTCACCGTTGGAGGCGAAAACGGCCTTTCCTTTCGTTTTCTTTGCGGCCGCAGGGATAAAGAACTCGCTTGTGCCGATCGCGAGCCTGAGCCTCATATTCGAGATCGATTCCTTATTTCCGAACGCTTGAACGTGTTTTGCGATGATGTCTTGTGCATCGAGTTTCTGGCCAAACGCAGGACCGGCACCCCCCGAAAGTACGCACAGGGAAATTGCCAAAATAGTGGTGACGTGTTTTTTGCTAAAATTCATAAGTAACTCCGTGCGATCTCTCTCGTCAAATCCAAGACGTACAAACCGCCTCGAACAGCTAGTAGCTAATAACTATCGATGGGATCTTCTATCACATCTTTGCAAAAGTTAGCCCGGTCTGCCCCTGATACTTACCGCCGCGGTCCTCGTAGCTGACGGCGCAATCTTCGTCGGACTCAAAGAACAGGATTTGTCCGATGCCCTCGTTGACGTAAACTCGCAGCGGCAGATTTGCGAGATTCGCGATCTCAACCACGAGGCGACCGGTCCAGCCGGCCTCAAGCGGCGTCGTGTTTACGAGCAGACCGGCGCGTGCGTACGTCGATTTGCCAAGAGCGATACCGGTCACATTGCGCGGCATCTTGAACGTCTCGACGGTGACGCCGAGCCCATAATGATGCGGCGGCAACAGGTAATACTGCGAACCGTCATCCGAAGTTTGGATCTCGGGTTCGATCAGGGAATATTGTTCGTCAAACCGCTTTGGATCGATCTCTTTGGCATGCACGGACGAAAAAATTCGAAAACCGTCATCCGCCAGGCGCATGTCGTAACCGTAACTCGACGCGCCGGCCGAAATGATCTTGCTGCCGTTTGTCTCGCGCACCAACTCGGGCAAAAACGGCGTGATCATTTGCTGCTCCTCGGCCATTCGCCGCAGCCAAATATCTGATTTGATAGTCATAAAAAAGGCGATAAACTCTCCCAAGTTTATCACCCTTTATATCTCGTTTTCGAATGAGCCGTCGCTATTGAGGTTTTGCAAGCGGTACGATCTTTAGGTTGCCCTCACCGAGAGTAAATTTCAATTGCGGCCCGCCGACGCCCATCTTTGCAGCGATCGAGCGGTCGGTGAAGGGCAGTTTGCGATTACGTGGAGTAAGTCCCGCGAATTTGTTATCAATGGTGCCGGACTTTAGGATCGTCGCGTCTATCTCGGCGCTTGCGCTCGGCGGAAGCTGAACGATCAACTCTCCGGTCGCCATTTGAACGCTCGCGGGACGCGCGCGCCAAAAGCGAGGTCCGAACACAACATCGACACTGCCCGCGCCAATGATCGCGTCGAGATCGCCATTCACCTCGATCTTTGCATTGGCGTCGACAAAATTGATCTTAATTGCACCCTCGATGTTCGATATTGAGAGATCGCCTTTTCCGCCGTCGATCTCGAGATTCGAGTACAGCGGTACACTGACGGTGTAGTCGATCCTAAATGGCAATGCGGCAAGCTTTTGCGGGAATTTTTTCCAGAGCTTTTTGTCGGCGAGCTTGTTGTGCGTTCCTATTGTGATGATCGACGCCCTTCCTAGACGCTCATCGACGATAAAGCCCGTTACGTTCGCCAGCAATGCCAGATCTGCCTCGTTGGCGGCCTGGACCTCGATCTCCGCGGTTATCTCGATCTCGTTCTTGTTCGTACCTTTTACGCGGATCGAGCCATTAGGAGCACCGAGGAGCGTGAGTGTGCCGCCCGATCCAAAGTCGATTTTTTCTGTCTTCGTCGTCGTGCGTTTGAGCAGTAGTTGCGGTGTTTGAGCGACCGCTGCGCCGGAAAATACACCGATGAAAAGAAAGAAAACGATGATCTTAAATTTTTTCATTTGAATCGAGAGAGAAACTTGCGACTATCTTAGGTTTTTGCGACTACCACGGTCAACAAAAATCTATCGCCTTAAGAAGTTGATGTTTCCGCGTTGGTTGGTTACGGATAGTGATGCGCTGCCCGAGCCGCAGCGTCCGACAATACGACGACCGTCGCCGAGGCGGTTCAGGTCGGGGTTTGCGCACGACGCGAAGGAAATATTGCGCGTTGAGGGCGCCGTCGCGACGACCTTGAACGAAGAATTAAACGGGATGCGAAGGCTGATGGTTCCCTTCATCGACGAGAAACGATAATTGCCGTTGTCCTGGATCTCACCGTCATAAAAAATATCGCCGATAACATTCTCAGCCGACACATTGCTTGCACCGATATTTGTTAACGTGATATCGCCCTCGCTCGAAATGTGCGCTCGTACCAGACCGCCGCGAACGTTGCTAACGTTGAGGTTACCTATCTTGGTCTCGATATCGACCATCGTCGTGTACGGCACGCGGATCGAGAAATTCACATTCCCGACTTCGTTGCGACCTTGATTGTCGCGAACGAGATTGATCACGATCATTCCACTCAGATTTTGCGGGGATATGTTTGCGGCGGGTGCCTCAAGGATAGCGTTTATTTGCACTTCGGGCCGATTCCAGCCCTCGACGGTCACGGTGCCGGTGCGATTCATCAACTGTATCCTTACGCTCTGACCTGCCGGATATGTGCGCGAAAACTTTTTCTGCGCGAGGGCGTCGCTCGCACACGCAAAGAGAAGAGTGAGGCTCAGCGTCGTTGTGAAAATCGCGGCTCTGATACCTGAAGGATTTACAATTCCTATGTTCATTAAAAACTAGAGATCGGCAAAATCGCGGAGCAAATTCACTTTTTCGCTCAACACGGAATCGAGCATTTCACCCGAAAGGTCATCCTCGGGATTCTGTTCGAGAATCAAGGTATATTCATTTACCGAGTCGTTGATAACCTGTAAATTTCGATCAAACGCCTCGCGAGTGGCACGGTCCCATTGCGCGCGCCGCGTCTGAACTCGTGTGTCCCAATAGTCGATCGCGGCATTCTGCTCTCGCAGGCGGCGCTGGCGAGCCTGCTGAGGCGTTTCCATCAGCCCAACGCGGCTCAAAACCTTCTCAAACGTTGTCTGGGTCGCGCTGGAGCGGGCGGTAAGATCGCTCTCCGGCGGTTCGCTGTAATTTCGTATCGCGACAACCGTGAGTAGTGAGCTGATCACTGCAATGCAGACGAGAGCGGCGGCAAGCTGGGTCCACGACATCTGAAAAAATCTCCCACGTTGCGGCGCGGTCTCGACCGCGGGCTCGGGTTTTGCTTCGCTCTCGATAATGTTGTTGATGCGGCACCAGAGTGCTTGCGAATTTGGCGGCAGTAGTTCGGCAGACGACTCAGCGGCGCTCGCGTCCATGATGGCCGTAAACTCCTCGCACATGCGCTGACAATCGGCGCATAGACCGAGATGGGTCCGCACCTCAATGGCTTGAGTTTTATCAAGCTCGTTGTCGAGGAGCGGACTGATCAAATTTTTACATTCTTCGCAATTCATTTGCCTGACAAGATAGATTGCCCGACACGCCGTTTAGTTGCCTTGCCGAGCCTTATTTTCTGCCAAAATGCCAATAAAAATCGGCACAAAAAACACGAACAAGCAAACAATGCCGTTCGTGTTCCACAAAGATCGTTTGATGGCTAATCCTGCCGCTGGACCAAAAGGCCGCGCAGCTTAAGTCTTGCCTTATGAAGCTGCGATTTCGAGGTGCCGACTGATATGCCCATGATCCGGGCGACCTCCTCGTGCTCAAATCCCTCGACGTCATGGAGGACAAAAACCCTTCGGTAACCATTTGGCAGTTGACGGATCGCGTTCTTAAGAGCGATGCGATCGACGACGGCCATCTTGTTTGGGTTTGCCGAGCCTGTGACGGGCTTTTCGGGCATCTCGCCGTCCTCGCTGGTGCGTTCGTTCTTAACGCTGCGTCGGCGGAAGTGCATCAAAACCTGATTGACCGTCAGACGATGCAGCCATGTCGAAAACGCCGAATCGCCGCGGAAACTGCCAATTTTCCGGAAAAGCTGGATAAAGACTTCCTGTGTCAGGTCCTCGGCCTCGGTTTGACTTGCCGTCATCCGAAGGCAAAGGCTGTAGGTTCGGCGGTGATAACGCTCGTAAACCAGTTCGAATGCCTCGAGGTTGCCGTTCGCGGCGAGTCTGCAAAGGTCGATGTCCTTAGAGTCGGCGCCGAACGCAACCTCCTCGACCGGTGGCTGCAAAACCGCCGGTGCCGATACATCAAACCCAAACGCGCCTGTCTGTTCGATAGTCGCCGAGTGTGAATCCATAGTCGCTCCTAAAGATACGCTGCCTGATTGTAAAACTTCGTCCTGGCCTATGATGAACGTCCCCCTAGAGTCGGTTGCTTTGCCTAAGCCAGATTTTAAGCATAAAAGCCCAAAAGGTAAAGCACTTAATTCAAACTAGGGCGAGGCAATCAGGTCGAGACCACCGAAGATCGGCCGGCGGGGAGAGGCACATTTTGCTCTTTCGAGCGACAAAACCAGTGCGTTCTCGCTGCGAGCTTCCTTGAACGCAAAAAAAGGCGGTCCGAAGACCGCCAGAGTTGTATATCTAAGTATCTTGCCATTTACGGCTCGGCAGTGAAGTCGAGACCGGCGACGTTGTCGTTGAC
>JBJXFZ010000138.1:0-2628 GCA_046154245.1 Pyrinomonadaceae bacterium | reverse complement strand
GGACCGACCAAGGCGCTAATCCACTCAAACAAGCGCCTGCGCCTGCCGGAACGACGGTCGTCGGGGACTACCATACCCACGGCGATTATTCAACTGTCGATCCAAAAACAGGAGCGGCAGTTCGCGGCGTTCGCAGGCGGAATTGTCGCTACTGGTTTTTGAACATCGGCTTTATCTACCGGAACAGTATCGAAAAATGCACCGGCTTTGTAGCCATTTGATTTGAATAGTTCATCAAAGGTGTATTTGACATCCGCCGAAGTAAACGCGGCGCCGTTGTGAAACTTAACATTGTCTTCCAGTACAAACGTGATCGTCTTGCCATCTTCGGAAGTAGTGAACTCTTTAGCGAGTTCACCAACGTATCTAAAATTTTCGTCCTTCTTGACAAGTGCGTTGAAGATCAAATTCTTCACGCGCTCGGCCGAAGCATCCGACGCTGTCGACGTAAGCGTGTCAAAAGCCGTAAATTTCTCTGGCAGCGCAACGGTCACAGCGTCACCGCCGCGCTGACGGCAGGTCTGAGCCGTGGTGACGAAAATCAGCAACGATAAAATTAATAATAATTTGCGCATATAATTTGTTCCTAAATTAAGAGGGAAGACCTTGATCAAGCTCGGTTACGGCAGCAGACAAACTTTGCAGCTTGTCGCCATCAAACTGCTCTGGCAGATGTATCTTAGCTTTCAACGAAGCCAATCGTTGTAACGACCGATTGATCCCGTCCGTCGAAATTTCACCTGACTCCACTGCGCCGAGCACTGCACGATAACCTTCGACGATCCTAATTGGATCGGCGCAGATGGCGACCATGTCAACGCCCGCATTGACGGCCATTTTGCAGGCGTCTCCGATGCCGTAATTTTTTACGATTGCACCCATTTCAAGATCGTCGGTGATAACGAGGCCGTCAAATTGGAGTTCGTCGCGAAGCAAATTCGTAACAAAATTGCGGCTCAAAGAGGACGGTAAAAGTTTCCCATGTTTGTCGATCTCCTGCAAACTCGACTTCGGAAAGCTCGCGTGCGCGATCATCACTGCCTTCGCGGACGAAAGTATATTTTTATACGGATACAGGTCGACCGACGCGAGCTCATCATCCGTGATCTCAACGATCGGTAATTCCTCGTGCGAATCTACCTGTGAAGCTCCGAGACCAGGGAAATGCTTTAGACAGCCGATGATGCCGTTACTTTGAAGCGAATTGAGAAACGCTGACGCATGTTCGACAACCTGTTCTTTGTTATTACCAAATGCTCGCGAGTGAAGGCCGTTAGAAAACTTCGCCCGCGTTTCATCGATCACATCGACAACCGGAGCGAAGTCCATATTAAAGCCAAGTAAAAGCAACGTTTTTGCAATGATTTCACCGAGCTGCGCGGCATCTTCAGCCGTTTTCAATTTATTTGCGGCCGGCATCGGCGTAATAATTCGGCGCAGACGGTCGACAAGCCCGCCTTCTTGATCGATGCTTAAAAATGGCTGCACGGGCAAGAAGTTGGCGACGTCGTCTAGCAATTTGCGCGTCTGTTTGGCCTCGCGGATGTTGCGAGCAAAGAAACAAACTCCGCCCGGAGAAACCTCCGATAGCAAAGCTTCTGTTTGTTCGTCAAGCGCCGGACCGGGAACGCCAATGAAAAATAATTGTCCGACTTTTTGTTCGAGAGACAGGGAACCTAGCTCCATAAATGAGGAGTTTACCAGCGACACCAACTTTTATAAAGCCGCTTGATTTTTGCGATAATGAATCATGAACATTTCTTTGGTCACCGCAAATCGAGCGTGTCTCTCGGTTCTTCTGTTGGCAATAATGATCTGTTCGTCGGAGAGCTTCGCGCAAACACAATGTTCGGGTAGCCAGATCTTTCAGAATTTGAATTGTGCAGGTGATGATACGGATTCGGATGAAAAGGCTCTGTTCGATCTCGTAAACAAATACCGCATTGCCAACGGACGCGGCGCCATTAGGTATTCGGCACCGCTGAGTAAAGTCGCAAACCGCCGGATGCTCGATCTAAAACAAAATCTCAAAATTCTGACGCACAGTTGGAGCAATTGTAAATACGATATTAAGGAAGAGAAAACTTGGTATTGTGTGACTGAAGCGCCAAAACGGTTGAATTCCGGCTACGGCGGCCAAGGTTACGAAACTCTCTACCGAACAACTATGGGTAAAGCATTACCCGTTTCTGCGCTCGACGCGTGGAAGAAAAGCACGCTGCATAATTCGATCATACTGAACATGGGTACTTTCAAGGACCTAGATTGGGAAGAAATGGGCGTTGCCATCGACGGTCAATTTGCGGCACTGTGGTTTGGCTACAAAGGCGACGCGACCGGAAAGTTCGACAATAGTAACGCAGGCTTAGGGGTTTCGTTCGATCAAGCCGTTAAAGGTTTGACGAAGCTGCTCACGATCGACCAAACATCTTCGACAATTGACAACAACCGCTGGCAAGGACTTTCGCCTGATAGAAAAGTAAGGCTCGAAATTTACGGCACGCGAAAAGAACTCAGCGAGGCGAATCTTGGTCTCTCGATAATGCTCGAGCCCAATCAAACACTTGCCCCTAAAAACAAGCTTGCGGTATCTGCATTTCTAAAAAATATCTTTCCAGAGTGGGCCGA
>JBJXFZ010000137.1:0-17137 GCA_046154245.1 Pyrinomonadaceae bacterium | reverse complement strand
TCACAATATTCGCGCGCCTGCCCTTATGACCGCCGGTTATGAGGACGCGTCCGTCCTTTAGCAAAGTCGCCGTGTGGGATTCGCGTTCGGTTATCATCGAGCCGGTCGCGGTGAACTTGTTAGTCTGCGGATCATATATTTCGGCGGTGGAAAGGAACGTCCAGCCCGGGCCGACGCCCCCGGCGAGCAGCACCTTACCGTCGTTCAGGAGCGTGGCAACATGGTCGCTGCGCCCGGTAACCAAACGTCCGGCGCTCGTAAATCGATTCGTCGCCGGGTCGAAGATCTCCGCCGTGTCTAGATAGTCACCGTCAAAACCACCAGCGATCAGGACTTTTCCATTCGGGAGAAGCGTCGATGTGTGACTCGCCCTGGCCGTTGACATGTTCGCGGCCGGAGTGAACGTTTTGGTCGCAGTGTCAAAGATCTCGGTGCTTGTCAGCCCGCGCTCGTTGCCAGCAAAACCGCCCGCGATGAAGACCCGTCCATCGAGCAATCGCGTCGCCGTATGCGCCGCGCGCCGGGATTTCATATCCGCGATGGAGTTGATCGTGCCCCGCGCCCGCGAGGCTTCGACGTTATCGTTTCCCGTTTGCGATCTGCAGCCTGAGACTAGTGTCAGAATCAAGCTTGCCATCCAAAAGCCGGTAATTCCTCGCCCTAAACTTCCCTTCATGGTTACCTCCATTTCACCCGCTCGGCATTTTTGCCGTTTGTGGCCAACTATGACAAAATTACGTTTTATTTTACAACACTATCTAGAAACAGGAAGGTTAATAATGGCTGGTAGAAATAAAGTTACGGTTGTCGGAGCGGGAAATGTCGGTGCGACGACCGCACATTGGATCGCGGCGAAAGAGCTCGCGGACGTGGTTTTGGTGGACATCGTCGAAGGCACGCCACAGGGCAAATCGCTCGATCTGGCGCAAGCGGCGCCGATAGATGGTTTTGACGTCAAGCTCGTCGGTACAAATGGTTACGAGGAAACGGCGAACTCCGACGTAGTCATCATCACGGCCGGTTTGCCGCGAAAGCCCGGCATGAGCCGCGACGATCTTTTAAAGACAAACTCCGACATCGTCGGCGCGGTCACGGACGAAGTTGCAAAACATTCGCCGAACTCATTTATCATCGTCGTTTCAAATCCACTCGATGCAATGACACAGGTCGCGTTTCGCCGCTCGGGTTTTCCGAAAAATCGCGTGATGGGTATGGCCGGTGTTTTGGACGCCGCGCGAATGCGATGTTTTCTCGCCGAGGCGCTGAACGTGTCGGTCGAGAACGTCACGGCGTTCGTGCTCGGCGGCCACGGCGACACAATGGTGCCGCTACCGCGATATTCGACCTGCGCAGGCATTCCGATCACTGAGCTTTTGTCAAAAGAGCAGATCGACGCGATCGTTACACGAACCGCAAACGGCGGCGCTGAGATCGTCGGTTTACTCAAAACTGGTTCGGCCTATTACGCGCCGTCGCTTGGCGCGGTCGAGATGGCCGAGGCGATCCTCAAAGACAAAAAGAAGATCTTGCCATGTGCCGTTTTCCTCGAGGGCGAATACGGCGTCAGTAATCTGTTTGTCGGCGTTCCGGTCAAGCTCGGCAAAAACGGCGTCGAGCAGATCATCGAGATCAATCTTACAAATGACGAACGCACAGCACTGCACAAATCGGCTGCCGCTGTTCAGGAGCTGGTCGATATTTTGAACATCTAAAATCTGAGATTTCAAATTTGATATTTCAAAGATAAGCAAGGCCCCGCGGCCTTCCTTTTTTTGTGCTGAAAATCAATCATCCTGAACGCCAAAATCATTCAGACTGACCGATTACGACTCACACGCCATAGCGCTGCTCGCTGTTAACTCTAACTATTCTTTTACTTACGACCGTGGCATATGGGTTGCGAAACGTATCACGTCGCGCACTGTGCGTGAAATGGGATGGTTACTAAAATGAAACGAGTTAGCTTAAAACAATTTTGCGGTTCTTTGGTTTTGTCCGCTCTGTCGATGCAGGTGTTTTCGATCGGTGTCGCTGCCCAGCTTCGCGGCATCGATAAGAAAGCCGCCGATATAGTTGAATCGAAAACGGATCTTCAAGAGGATTTCGCTCCGAAGAAAAAAATCTCGCCCGACCTGGAAGAAATGGCTGACGAGGCCTTTCACGGCCTGCGTGCCGACCGCGTCGAAAAAGTGATCATCCAGCTTAAGTCAGACACCAAGCTCAACGAAAATTTTGGCGATGTGAGTCCGCAAGACCGCGATGAAATGTTTGCCCTCGAAGTGCAGGCCAACAGAGATAAAAAGGGACTTCTCGTAAGCGATCTGGCAGCGGTCGAGGGAACATTCAAGAAGTCTTATGACAATCTCGGTCTGGTTAGCGCCGAGCTTCCGCTTTCAAAAATCAAACAGCTCGTCGAGTCCGGCGTAGTCGAATACGTCTCGCCCGAGCGTGAGATTCAATCGTTCCAACATATTGGCTCGACCACCGGCTATTACATTCCGGGCATCAATGACCGCGGCGACAGCGACCCGAAGACATGGCTCACCGGCGGTGTCGGACACGTCGCCGTCATCGACAGCGGAATTGCACAGCATGCGCTCTTGGAGTGGGGTGATACTTCAAAGACCAAATACAGCAAAGATTTCACGGGACAAAACATCACCGGCGATCCTTACGGTCATGGCACGCACGTAGCCTCGATGTTTGCGGGAGATAGCACGTTTAGCAATGCTGCGTATCAAGGCGTTGCACCGGGATCGAACTTGATTAATTTGCGTGTTTTGAACAGCACTGGGGTGGGCACGACCAGCAATCTGATCGCTGCTCTCGATTGGACGATTGCGAACAAAACAGCGTGGAACATCCGCGTTGTTAACATGAGTGTCGGCACGGCGGCAAAGGACAGCTACATGAACGATCCGCTCTGTCTCGCGGCTCGCCGCGCTGTCAACGCCGGCATCGTCGTTGTCGCTTCGGCGGGAAACTATGGCAAGGATTTGCTCGGCAACAAGCTCTACGGCACTATTGGTTCCCCCGGCATTGAGCCGTCGGTAATCACGGTCGGCGCAGCAAACACCTACGGCACGACCTATCGCGGCGATGATACGGTTGCGACATACAGCTCAAAAGGGCCGACACGCGGTTACCGCACTCTGTCGAACGGCGCCAGAAAATACGACAACCTGATGAAGCCCGACCTGATCGCTCCGGGCAACAAGATCATCGGCGCACGAGCTTACCACAACGGAACCGAGAATCTGTTGTCACGAACATTTACATCATTACGCGTGAACGGCACGGTGGGAGATGTGGACGAACAGGTCATGTATCTCTCGGGAACTTCGATGGCAGCCCCGATCGTGGCAGGTGCGGCAAGCTTACTGATACAAACCAATCAAAAGCTGACGCCAAATCTTGTCAAGGCGATCCTCATGTACTCGGCAGAGCCGCTCGACAACGTTAATTCGTTCGAACAAGGCGCGGGTCTACTCAATATTGACGGCGCGGTTCGCATCGCACGGCTTGTCAAAACGACGCTCCCGACCACAAACGGCTCGGCTCTGCTCAACAGTGCTCTGCCGGCATCTCAATCCAGCAACTTCTGGGGAAGCACCTCATATTGGGGCAAAGGCGTGATGACGAACTACGGATTCCTCTACGGCGATGACCTCATGAACAAATGGCAGGGCATGTATGCCAACGGCGTGCTCGTCGGCGATTCGACACCGTTCTCAGGCAGCAGCCTGACAAAATCGACATCGATGACCTCCGGCACACTGACGCTTTATCAAGGAGCGATTCGCAACAACGGCGTGCTTGTCGGGGACGGAACACTTTACCTAAGTGCAAACGCAATGGGTAGCAGCCCGACGCCTTTTGTCAACGGTCAGGGCGTGCTCGTCAGCGACGGCGTGCTCGTCGGTGATGGCGTTCTTGTAGGCGACGGCGTGCTCGTCGGTGACGGTGTTGCATATGCGACTCAGCTGCTCGGTGACAACACCGCCTGTATGCTTCCCGCTCCTTGAGGTCTGGGACAACTCCTCACGAGCGGCGACGGGCCGGGTTCTCTTTGAGCCCGGCCTTTTTGTCAGAAAGACAGAAATAACTGGTCAGCTCAAGTCAGAATGACCGAATCTATTTCTCTACCGAATACATCAACTATTGACAAAAGCCTATGTTTGCAGGCTTTTCTGACGTTTCGCCGTATTGGCACGGGCATTGCCAAAGACTCGGTGGCCGCGTGTGCGGCACTTTGAATTTATAGGTGATGATATGAACAGATTCGACTCAAAACAGTTTCTAGCAATGCTCGCGACTTTTGCGTTGGCGATTCAGATGTTTGCGTTTACAGCTTCCGGCCAGACGAAGAAGGTCGAAGACACGACGGACGTACTCGATGCGAAACAGAACGACGATGCCGATGATCGCGCGCCATACAAGATCGCTCCTGATCTCGAAGAAAGCGTAAACGAGCTTAGCTACGGACTAAGAGCGGACGAAACGCAGCGGGTTATTATCCAACTCAAAAGCGACACCCAACTCGACGAAATGTACGGCAATGATTTGAGCGAAGCCGACAAAAAGGCGCTGTTTTCCGAAGAAGTACGTGGCAACCGGGCCAAGGCCGGCATTCTCGTAACTGATATGTCCCGAATGGAGGGCCGCGTGGATAAATCTTTTCCGCGTCTTGGTTTGGTGAGCGCCGAGCTTCCACTCTCGAAGGTTCGCGAACTGTCCGAAAATGAGAACGTCGCTTATGTCTCGCCCGACAGTCCGACCTTTGCAAACGGCCACATCGAAACCACGACCGGCGCAACCCTCGTACGAAATCTGATCGGCACCACCACGCCGCTCAACGGCCAAGGCATCGGCGTTGCAGTTCTCGACAGCGGCATTTTTGGCAGCCACATGCTTGTCGGCGCCGCGCCAAGCGAAAATCGTCCGGGTGTTGTATTCGAAAAGGATTTTTCGAACACCTGCACATGGTGCTGGGATACGAACGTTGACGTTTATGGTCACGGCACACACGTCGCAACGATGCTTGCCGGACGTGCAATTATTCCGCAATATTCGGGCATAGCTCCGAACGTCAAAATCCTCAATATCAAAGTTTTGAACGGCGCGGGCGCAGGAAATGTGAGCAACGTCGTCGCGGCGATCGACTGGCTCATCGCAAACAAGGCCACTCATAATCTCAGAGTTATCAACATGAGTTTGGGAACGGCCGCACGTGACAGTTACAAAAACGATCCGCTTTGCCTCGCCTCGCGACGAGCAGTAAATGCCGGAATCGTCGTCGTAGCGTCGGCCGGTAACAATGGCACAGATCAATACGGCAACAAACTCTACGGCACGATCGGTTCGCCCGGCATAGAGCCGTCGGTAATTACCGTCGGTGCGTCAAACACCTACGGCACGGATTTTCGCTCGGACGATACTGTCGCAACCTACAGCTCAAAAGGCCCGACACGCGGCTACGTGACCCTCACAAACGGAGCTCGCAAATACGACAATCTGATCAAGCCCGATCTGGTCGCTCCCGGCAACAAACTTATCGGCGCCCAGTCCTCGTACAGGCCAAATGGCAGCACAAATCATGTAAATTCGTATCTGCCAACAACACATTCCAGCCTGGTAGCAAATCCGAACGCTACTGATCCATATGGAAGGAACATGTATCTGTCGGGCACGTCGATGGCGGCGCCGCAGGTCTCCGGAGCCGTAGCTCTGATGCTGCAGGCTAATCCGAATCTTACGCCAAACCTCGTGAAGGCAATCTTGATGTATTCGGCGCAGCCACTCAATGGTTACAACACGTTGGAGCAGGGCGCGGGCGAACTCAATGTCGATGGCGCCGCGCGGCTTGCAAAACTCGTCAAATCGACACTGCCCACGACGAATGGCTCGGCGTTGTTGAATGCCGCGTTACCGGCTTCACAAAGCAGCGTTATCGGCGGACAGACCGCTTATTGGGGCAAGGGCGTGATTACGAACTTCGGCTTTCTGTATGGCAATGACCTGATGAATAAGTTTCAGGGAATTTACAAAATGGGTGTGCTCGTTGGCGACGGAACTCCGTTTTCGGGCAGCAGTCTCTCAAAATCATCGACGCTTACCTCGGGAACATTGTCGCTATATCAAGGTGCTATCCGCAACAGCGGCGTGCTCGTCGGCGACGGAACGCTTTATTTGAGCGCGAACGCAATGGCCAGCAGTCCGACGCCGTTTGTCAATTCGCAGGGCGTGCTCGTCAGTGACGGCGTGCTTGTCGGCGATGGCGTTCTCGTCGGTGACGGCGTGTTAGTCGGCGACGGAAATGCCTCGTCAACAACTGCAATTTTCGGTGACAACACCGCATGCATGCTTCCCGCTCCTTGATGTCTGGGACAACTCCTCACGAGCGGCGACGGGCCGGGTTCGTTATCGAGCCCGGCCTTTTTGCGCGAAACAAGTCGCCCTGACGAGGTGAATCGGTCATCCTGACCGGTCAAGGCAACAAATTATCCGCGAGTCACCTCACTAACATTCATTATTTCAACACTTAGTCTTTGGCACGCGTGTTGATAAAGGAATGATCGAGCGGCGTGCGCCGCGAAGAATATTTTGACTCTCTTGAGGGATATCATGTTTAAGATACTTAACTTCAAACAAACCTTTGCCACGCTGGTGGTTTTTGCATTATCGAGCCAGATGGTTTCATTTTCCGTTTTTGGCCAGTCCTTTAATAAGGGCCGGCGCGAAGACGTCCCGGTCGCGGCGCCGAGCGCCGAGGCCGATGAGGTGCGCAAGAGCAAGATCTCGCCTGACCTTGAGGAAATGGCCGACGAGGCCTTTCACGGAATGCGCTCCGACCGGATGGAAAAGGTCATCATCCAGCTCAAATCAGAGACTGGCCTGAACGAACTGGCGGGCAACGACCTGAGTGATGCCGACCAGAAAGCGCTTTTTGACTCTGAAGTTAGCAACAACAGGGAAAAGGCCGGCATATTGGTTACCGACCTGGCTTCTGTCGGCGGCCGGATGAAAAAGTCGTTCAATTACGTCGGATTGGTCACGGCGGAACTGCCGCTTTCGAAGATCCGCGAACTAACCGAGAACGACGAGGTCGCCTATATCTCGCCTGACAGCAAAACGGCCGCCTCGGGTCATATCTCTTCCACAACCGGTTACTACAACAGCGGTATCAACGACATGGGTGACGGCAACTCAAGCACATGGCTCAACGGAGGCAATCAGACAGTTGCGGTCATTGATAGCGGAGTTGATTCGACCCATAAATTAATGCAGTGGGAAGGTGTAGGAAGCAAAGTTTGGAAGTATGACTTTACGGGCGAGGGAATCACCAACGATCTTTACGGACACGGAACGCACGTCGCGTCGATGCTTTCAGGGCAGTACGAATACGGGGCAGGGACCTATCACGGACTTGCCGACGGCGCACAGATAGTCAGCCTTCGTGCCTTGAAAGCGAACGGGACAGGGAATGTCAGCTACGCGATCGCGGCGCTTGACTGGGTCGTTCAGCAGAAAGTGAACAACTGGTGGAATTTCAAAGTCGTAAATATGAGTTTGGGCACAGGCGCTCGAGACAGCTATCTGAATGATCCGCTGTGTCAGGCCGCTCGTCGTGCAGTGAACGCGGGTATCGTTGTCGTCGCGTCGGCCGGTAATTACGGAAAGGACCAATACGGAAACAAACTGTATGGCACGATCAGTTCACCCGGGATCGAGCCTTCGGTTATCACCGTCGGTGCCGCGAATACGTTTGGCACGAATTCACGCAGCGATGATACGGTCGCTACATACAGCTCGCGCGGTCCGACCCGCGGCTACAGGACGCTCTCGAACGGAGCGCGGAAGTATGACAACCTGATCAAGCCCGACCTTATAGCGCCGGGCAATAAATTGATCGGAGCCCGCAGCACGACCACCAATACACTGATTCAACTTTATCCGCAGTTGGCAACCGGAAATTCAACCGTCGCAACCGAAAAAGTAATGTACCTGAGTGGTACATCGATGGCAGCTCCGCTTGTCTCGGCTGCCGCGGCAAATCTGCTTCAGACAAACCCGAACCTTACGCCAAACCTCGTAAAAGCGATTCTCACCTATTCCGCTCAACCGCTTTCGGGCTACAACACGCTTGAGCAAGGCGCCGGCTTACTAAACATGGACGGTGCAGTCAGGATCGCCCGCCTGGTAAAAACCACGCTGCCGACAACTAACGGCTCAGCTCTCTTGACGAGCTCGTTGCCCGCATCGCAAACGAGCGTGATCAGCGGCCAAACCGTCACGTGGGGCAAGGGCGTGATCACCAATTTCGGCTTCCTTTACGGTAACGACCTGATGGTGAAATGGCAGGGTATGTACGCGAAGGGCGTTCTGGTTGCGGATGCAACTCCGTTTTCGGGAAGTTCGATTTCGCGTTCTTCGTCTTTGACACAGGGAACAAATATGACGTTGTATCAAGGCGCCGTTCGAAACAACGGCGTGCTCGTCGGTGACGGAACGCTCTACTTAAGCGCGAATGCAATGGGCAGCAGCCCGACGCCATTCGTCAATGGACAAGGCGTCCTCGTCAGTGATGGCGTGCTCGTTGGCGACGGTGTGCTCGTCGGCGACGGCGTACTAGTAGGTGATGGAGTTCTGGTAGGTGATGGTTCCCTACTGGGTGACAACACCACCTGCATGGTTCCCGCTCCTTGAGGTCTGGGACAACTCCTCACGAGCGGCGATGGCCGGGTTCTTTTGAGCCCGGCCTTTTTTGCGATGCAAATGAGATGGTTCCGTGGCAGAAGCCCGCACGGAGTAAGGGCGCTCAAAGCGGCGACGGGCGCCCTTACTTCGTGCGGGCTTCTGCACATGTCATTTTGACCGAATCGGTCAGTCAATATGATTTGAAACATCGCTTAGAACGTATAGCCGATACGCACTAACCTTCATTATTCCAACACTTAATCATTTGGCACGGGCATTGATAATAGAAGTCTGGAGCGGCGCGTGCGCCGTGTTTAAACATTTGACCCACACATAGGAGCTAACAGTTATGAAGATCTCAATTTTTGGATTCACGAAGACGAGAAAGTTCGCGGCGATCGCGATCCTTGCGTCGTTCGTGTTCTCTAATGCGTTCGCGCTTACGACGACTAAAGCTGGTGGTAATAATGCCGTCATCGCAAAATCAGCCGTGACTGCGAAGTACACCACCGACCTCACGCAGCTTGGCCGTGAAGGACGCCTGCAAGAGAATGAGAACTTCAATGCAGAGACCGCACAACTCATCAACGCATTGGGAAACGGCAATGGCCGTCAGCCCGTGGTCGTTAATGAAGACAAGGCCGCATCGGAAGCGGTTGTCGAACAGTTGGCGATCCGCATCGCGAATAGCAGCATCTCCGCGAAACTCGCGGACAAAACTATCCTCAAGCTTGAGACGGCAAAGCTCTTTTCAAACGCAAATTCGCGTGAAGAGGCTGGTGCGATGATCGACGCGATCGTCGCTGACGCGGTTGCGTCAAACGGCAAGGTCATCCTTTATGTCGATGAGCTGACAAATCTCGTCGGCGACAAAGCTGCGACCCAGAGCCTCTTTAACGCAGTTGTTGAGGGCAAGCTCACGGTCATAGGCGGCAGCTCGGCTGCGGCTTATGAAGATCGTATCGAATCAAAAGCTGAGATCGCTGGATATTTTACCGGCATTTTCATCTCCGGTGAAAAGAATGCGGCAACGACCGAGGTTAAGACAGAGGGCGAACGCACTCAGTTTCGCGGCGACAATGTTTCGCCCGATATGCGTGAAATGCTGGCGAACGACACAACTGGCGGAACGAAACGCATAGATGTGATCATCCAGGCCAAGGACGCGGAAAACCAGTCGCTTCGGGCAATCATGTCGCAGAATAATATTCAGCTAAACGACAGAATCGGAAATAGCGATACGCTCGTCGTCAATCTGCCGCTGAACTCGGTCAACGAGCTTTCGCAGAGCGGGTTGATAAATTACATGTCGCCCGACCGTGAAACTACATCGACCGGTCATATCGAAGTCACCAGCGGAACGAGCTTGATGCGTTCACAGCCTTCAGGCTATGGCCGCTCGTCGGCTTATACGCTCGACGGAGCCGGCGTCGGTGTAGCAGTTTTAGATTCTGGTATTTATTCCGCGCAAAGATCATTTAACGATGGCACGACGTCAACGCGCGTAGTCTATAGCAAAAATTTTGTTACAGGAATCACGTCAACCGAAGACGATTACGGCCACGGAACACACGTTGCCTCGATTGTAGCCGGCAGTGCAACGAGAAATTCAAGTGCCTACAAAGGAATCGCTCCCAAAATTAACCTTGTTAACCTGAAGGTCCTAAACTCGACAGGCACGGGAAAAACCTCTGATTTGGTGACTGCGTTGACGTGGATTGCCGCAAACTACGCGACCTATAACATCAAGGTTGTGAATATGAGCCTGGGAACGGCTGCGATTGACTCATGGACCAACGACGTTCTTTGCAATAAAGTGCGTGACCTTAATAAATTTGGAATCCTGGTCGTGGTCGCGGCGGGAAACAATGGTAAAAACTTTGTGACGGGACAAAAGGTTTACGGACGGATTCATTCGCCCGGTAACGACCCATCAGTCTTGACCGTCGGTGCAACCAATACGATGGGAACCGATTCGCGAAGCGATGATGTTATGGCGACATACAGCTCGCACGGACCGACCCGCAGCCGTTGGACGACTAACGGCATCACGCAGTATGACAACCTCATCAAACCGGACATCGTTGCACCGGGCAACAAGATCATCGGGGCAAAGGCAAAATCGACCAGCACGTTGATAACGATGTTCCCATCGTTGACGAACTCCACTCTTAACATCTCGGGCGACGACAACGACTTGATGTATCTGTCGGGTACGTCGATGTCAACGCCGATGGTGTCGGGAGCCGCAGCCCTGCTTTTCCAGATGAATCCAAAACTGACACCGACAATGGTGAAGATGCTTCTGGAATACACGGCGCAGCCATTGAACGGCGTCAACATGCTCGAACAGGGCGCGGGGCAACTGAATATCGAAGGTGCGATCAAGCTCGCCCGCTTGTACAAAGTCAACTACGACTTCAACGCTTCCGCTTCACTCGGATCGACTCTTTTGCAATCTGGCCTATCATTTCCGACAGCATCAAGCACGGTTGGCGGAACGTCATTTACATGGTCGCAAGGCATTTTGACGAACTACACATATTTGAAGGGACAGGCGTTAGCAGATAAGTACCAACAGGTATATGACCTTGACTGGTGGTTTGAACACGGTATCGCTTATTCAAGCAATGGTACGCCCAGTCTTAAGTCTTATTACACAGGCACCACGCTTTACTCAAATGTTTTGTGGAGCAATGGTGCTGCAATGGGCGGCGGCACTGTAATGATGGCCTCCGGCGTGCTTGTCGGTGACGGCGTGCTCGTCGGCGACGGCGTGCTCGTAGGTGATGGCGTCCTTGTCGGCGACGGTGTTCTGGTCGGCGACGGTGTTTTAGTCGGCGACACGACTTTCGCAATGACTGTTTTGGTCGGCGGCGATAATACGGCTTGTATGCAGTAACTGTTTACAATAATTAACCACATAAGATTGTAAGAGATAAAATGTTTCAGCTAAACAAAGCACATCAGCCTCAACGGCAAGCCTATTGCGACGGCGGATTCGCAATGCTCGCACCCGACCTTTCGAGAGTGAGCGGGCTTACCGAGAGCGACCTGGCGGAAACGCTTGCTTTCTTGAGCATCCGCCCGGTCCACACAGTTGTCATGACAAGCTTTATCAATGACAACGGCATCGAGAGCGAACTGAATCGCGGCGTCTATTACGGATACCGCAATGCAAAAGGCGAGCTCGAAGGCGTGGCACTGATCGGACACTAGACACTGGTCGAGGCTCGCAGTGACGCGGCCCTGAAGGCACTTGCCTACACGGCACGAAATGCTGCAACGCCTCTTCACCTTGTGATGTCGAGCGGCGACGACGCGACCCGGTTTTGGAACTACATGACCGATGGTCTAAAGACGCCAAGGCTCACCTGCATCGAGCGATTGTTCGAGGCCGCATTCCCGTTCCTTGTGCAAGAACCGTATGCTCAGTTGCGAAAAGCCGATGCAAGCGAACTACTGCCGATAGCCGAGGCTCAGGCCGAAGTTGCGCGTCTCGAATGCGGCGTCAACCCGATGGAAAGGGACCGTGAAGGCTTCTTAAAGCGCGTCGCCCGTCGGATCGAGCAGGGCCGTGTGTTTGTCGTGTTTGATCGCGATAAACTCGTTTTCAAGACAGACATCATCGCCGAAACCGATGATGTCGCATATCTCGAAGGCGTCTATGTCGCACCCGAGTATCGCGGCAAAGGCCTTGGATCAAAGTGCCTGTCTAGCCTGACCGTCGAACTTCTGTCTCGCGTCTCGCACGTTTGCTTGTTAAGTAATGTCGAATTTGCCGGCGCACATCGCAGTTTTGAAAGAGCTGGATTTCGCAGCTCGGCTGAATGCACCACTTTGTTTGTTTGACACGCTCAACGATCTGAGGTAAAAGCCTCGAGCCTCACTTCTCCTTTTCTTGGACTGAGGTTTCGGCGTCTCCTGGCGACGACTGGCCGGGCTCATTTTTGAGTCCGGCCTTTTTGCTTGAGGATCCTTTTCGAAGCCACCCGGAACACTGAGAGCACATTACCGGTGCACGACGTCCTGCAACAAACGGTCATTCTGACCGAATCGGTCATTCAAGGTGAACGGCAGGACAAAAATCGCACAGTGTCCAAAAACACCTAACTCTAATTATTTCTTAACTTACATATTTGGCACAGGCATTGATAAAGAAACAACGACGCGGCGTAGTGCGCCGTAAAGCTTTACCCAGACATTTGACCCAGACATAGGAGTTAACAGTTATGAAGATCTCAATATTTGGATTTACGAAGACGAGAAAGTTCGCAGCAATTGCGTTACTTGCGTCGTTCGTGTTCTCGAATGCGTTCGCGCTTTCGACTCCCAACAACAGTGGTACAAAGGCCGCTTTTGCGAAATCCGCTGTAACGGCAAAATACACGACCGATCTCACGCAGCTCGGCCGTGAAGGCCGCCTGCAGGAGAATCGCAACTTTGACAAGGAAACTGCACAGCTTATCAATGCACTTGCAAACGGCGATAGCCGTCAGCCTGTGATCGTCAATGAAGACAAGGCCGCACATGAAGCGGTTGTCGAACAGTTGGCGATGCGCATTGCCAGCGGCAATATTTCGGCCAAGCTTGCGGACCGAACGGTCCTCAAAGTCGAAACGGCAAAGCTCTTCTCGAATGCAAATTCGCGTGAAGAGGCTGCTGCAATGATCGACGCGATCGTCGCTGACGCGGTTGCATCAAACGGCAAGGTCATCCTTTATGTCGACGAGTTGACAAACCTCGTCGGCGACAAAGCTGTGACACAGAGCCTGTTTGACGCAGTTGTGAATGGCAAACTCGCAGTTGTCGGCGGCAGCTCGGCAGAAGCATATGCGGAACGCATTGAATCAAAGAGCGAGGTCGCTGGTTATTTCACCGGCATCCTCGTCACGGATAATAACTCGGCTTCGGCGGTCGCAGCTGATCAAACCAAAAATGACGACGAAGGTTATCGCGGTGACAATGTCTCGCCCGATCTTCGCGACATGATGGCAAACGATCCAAACGGTCGCGTTGACGTTATTCTGCAGGCAAAGGATGCGGACAACGCATCGCTTCGCCAGATGCTCGCAAACGGCGACGCTCGAATCATGAGCCGCATCGGCAAAGATGAGACACTTGTTGTCAATCTGCCGCTTTCGTTACTCAACACGCTCTCATCAAGCGGCCTGATGAATTACGTTTCGCCTGACAGACAGACTGCTTTTACTGGACACGTCGAAGACACGACCGGTATAACGCTCATGCGTTCGCAGTCCGCTGTGACGGGTCGTGCGGCATACACGCTTGACGGCGCAGGTATCGGCATAGCCGTCGTCGATTCAGGAATTTACGCTCCTCACAACGGATTCAAGAACGGAACCGCTTCGCGAGTCTTAGCTAACGTTGATTTCACGACCGGTGCAGCGAGCCCGACGCCATTGCCGTCGCCTGGAACTTCAAGCAACGATGGTTTTGGCCACGGAACGCACGTAGCCGGCCTGGCTCTCGGAAGCTCTGCCTATAACTCGTCCGCCTACAAAGGTATGGCGTCAAAGGCGAACATCATAAGCGTAAAGGCGCTCAACAATACGGGCTTGGGCAGCAGTTCGTGGCTTCTCAACAGTCTTAACTGGATACTTACAAACCGTGCAACCTACAACATTAAGGTTGTAAACCTGAGTCTCGGAACAACGGCGGTCGATACATATACCAACGATCCTATCTGCCTTAAGGTAAAGGCGTTGGCGAATGCCGGCGTTGTAGTTGTTGCGGCGGCGGGTAATCTTGGTAAGAACTATCTAACAGGTCAGAAAGTCTACGGCAAAATTCACAGCCCCGGCAACAGCCCGTATGCGATCACGGTCGGCGCGAGCAATTCGCTCGGCACCGCCTCGCAGGCTGATGACACGATGGCCTCGTTCAGTTCACGCGGTCCGACACGCAGCTACTATCGCACATCGACCGGAACGGCTGTTTACGACAACCTGATCAAACCTGACATCGTTGCACCGGGTAACAAACTTGTTTCATATAAAGCCCCCGGCAATCTGATGTCGACGCTGAGCCCGGTACTCAATTTGACGACCGAGACGCTTGCAGCCGATGTTGATAAGAACATGTACATGAGCGGAACGTCGATGTCGGCCCCGGTTGTTGCGGGTGCAGCAGCTTTGTTGCTCCAGGTCAATCCAAACCTGACGCCGAATATGATCCGCATGATCATGCAGTACACCGCTAAACCGCTCTCCGGCGCGAACACGTTCGAGCAGGGAGCAGGTCAGCTAAACATCGAAGGCGCTGTTCGCTTGGCCCGAAGCTTGCGAACGGATGTTGATTTCCAAACATTGGCCAAAGGCACGACGATGGTTCCGACCGGTTGGGTGATGCCAACGACAACCACAACTATCGGCGGCAACACCTTTTCGTGGTCACAGCAGGTCATCGGCAGATATACCCGCCTGTCAGGAGCGAACCTTGTTTCGCAGTTCCAGACCGTGTACAAACGCGAGCACCTTTTAGGAACCGGCGTAAACTTTGCCAGCGGAAACTTTTCGCTGGATACGACCACGTACTTTACGACGGGTCTAACACTATACCGAACCGTTACGACCAGTAACGGAACACCGTTGGGTGCGGGAACGACCTATCTTTCGTACGGCGTACTCGTCGGTGACGGCGTGCTAGTCGGCGACGGCGTGCTTGTCGGTGACGGCGTACTTGTAGCTGACGGCGTTCTGGTCGGTGACGGTGTCCTCGTCGGTGACGGCGTGCTAGTCGGTGACGGCGTGCTCGTCGGAGATGGTGTTTTGATTGGCGACTCAGTCTTGTTGGGCGATGACACGCCTGCAATGCAGTAGAAAAAGCAAATAAATATAGGAGGATAAAAAAATGTTTACAAAAACTACTGCAAACGAAAACAAGATGTCGCGATACGAGATCGCACCAAACCTAATGTTGGCACCGGACATGAGCCGCGTGCATGAATTGAAAACTGAAAACACGAGCGAAGTGCTTGCCTTCCTGAGCATCCGCCCGGTCCACACGGTTGTCATGACAAGCTTTATCAATGACAACGGCATCGAGAGCGAACTGAATCGCGGCGTCTATTACGGATACCGTAATGCAAAAGGCGAGCTCGAAGGCGTGGCACTGATCGGACACTCGACACTGGTCGAGGCACGCAGTGACGCTGGCTTAAGAGCATTGGCTTTCCAGGCTCGACAAGCTGCAACGCCTCTTCACCTTGTGATGTCGAGCGGCGACGACGCGACCCGGTTTTGGAACTACATGACCGATGGTCTTAAAGCTCCAAGGCTTACCTGCATCGAGCAATTGTTCGAAGTAGCATTCCCGTTCGCGGTTCGTGGAACTCAACACAAACTCGAACTGGCTACGATGGAATGGCTAATACCGGTTGCCGAGGCTCAGGCTGAGGTTGCGCGTCTCGAATGCGGCGTCGACCCTATGCAGAAAGACCGAGAAGGCTTCTTAAAGCGTGTTGCACGCCGCATAGAGCAGGGCCGTGTGTTCGTCGTGACCGATGGTGAAAAGCTGGTCTTCAAGGCCGACATCATCGCCGAAACCGCCGAAACCATATACCTCGAGGGCATTTACGTGCATCCTGAGTATCGTGGCAAGGGCATCGGTTCAGAGTGTCTGGCGGCTCTGTCGCTCAAACTGATGAATCGTGTTTCGAACATCTGCATGCTCAGCAATGTGGAGTTCAAGTCGGCTCACCGCAGCTTCGTCAAGGCCGGTTACCGCAACACTGATCAATGTACAACGCTCTTTGCTTAATGTAAGAAAACACTAGACAAACATGTTGTACATACGTGATAATAAGGAAGGCTGCCCCACGGCCTTCCTCTTAATTTGTAGCTAACTTTCCAAAGCAATCGACTTTAACGCACATTTTTCAAGCAAACGCGTGTTTTCGGCCCCAAAACCGCTATGACTAACTCGACAAAATCCGATCGCTATATGGCTGTCGTCATAGCCGCCGGTGTCGTATGCATCGCTGTCGCGTTAGCCTTAGCCGAATGGGAGAACGCGAATATCTATCTGTTTCTGATGGCGGCCTTTACGGTCGGTATTGGATCGAGAATGACGATCCAGATTCCCCGCTTCAAATCCCACGTTTCTGTATCCGACACATTGATTTTCGTAACATTGCTTCTTTATGGCGGCGGCTTTGCCATTATGCTGGCTGCGATCGAGGCAAGCGTCTCATCCTGGAAATTCTGCAATCGCAAGGTAACCGTATTTTTTAATGCCGCGACGATGGCTCTATCGACGGCCGGGGTGGTTCTTGCTCTCGATTCGCTTCGATTTGCTTTTGGCACGCCGAACGTCTATGGATACACCGACGACCTGCAGACGTTTGTCATCGCTCTCTCTGTGGTTGCGTTGACGCAGTTTCTCTTTAATACGACGCTCGCGGCCGTTCACGGATCTT
>JBJXFZ010000136.1:0-25537 GCA_046154245.1 Pyrinomonadaceae bacterium | reverse complement strand
GTGCGAAGTTGGCGGGCTTGATCCAACGTTTTTGGTTGGCGGCGTGGTACAGAATTTTGGCCAGAGCTTTCGTGTTACCGACAGCGATTACTTTGTTGTCGAAGGAGACGAATATGACACGGCGTTTTTCGATAAGAAACCGAAGTTCATGTCCTACCTGCCCGAGATCGCGATCGTCAACAACATCGAGTTTGATCACGCCGACATCTATAAGGATCTCGACGCGATCAAGTGGCAATTTTCGCGGCTGATGAATCTCGTGCCCGGAAATGGCCGCCTTATCTGCGGTATTGACTCGCCGGTTGTCGGCGAGGTTCTGGCATCGATGGAG
Source organism: Pyrinomonadaceae bacterium (assembly GCA_046154245.1). Lineage (GTDB taxonomy): Bacteria > Acidobacteriota > Blastocatellia > Pyrinomonadales > Pyrinomonadaceae > OLB17. Next base: position 25,206 of record JBJXFZ010000136.1, on the reverse strand, counting down.
GGGAAGTTGTTTACCACCATCGAAACGTTTGGCCTGAGTGAAGGCGCCAAGTGGCGAGCCGTTGACATAGGCTTAACTGCTGATGGCACAAAGTTTACGCTCACGCGTGATGGCGAGGTGTTTGGTGAGTTCACGACGCGGATGTTTGGTGAATTCAACGTGAGAAATTGCCTTGCGGTCATTATCGCCGCGGACGCGTGGGGAATTTCAAAGGACAAGATCCAGCAGGCGTTCGACACGTTTGAATCCGTCAAACGCCGAATGGAAATTCGCGGTGTCGAGGGTGGCGTAACCGTCATAGATGATTTTGCGCATCATCCGACAGCCGTCGATGAAACTTTGAAAGCACTCCGCCAAAAATACGCGGACAATCGCCTTATCGCAGTTTTTGAGCCGCGCTCGCGCTCGTCGCGGCTTTCGATTTTTGAAGAAAAGTATAAAAGAGCGTTCGCTCACGCCGACAACGTGATCATCGCCGGCGTTTTCAATCCAGAGGACGCAAAACGTTTCGGCGACGAACTGCTCGATGTTAACAAACTCGTCGCCGACATCTCGGCAACGGGCAAAGTGGCCGCAACATTCGCCGACGCCGACGCGATCGTCGAGCACCTCGGCCCCGAACTTCGCGACGGCGATGTGGTGGCGGTAATGTCAAATGGTGGGTTTGACGGGATACATGACAAACTTCTCGCAACATTAAGAAAGTAGCCACTGAGCACACCGAGGACACGGGGGCAAGAGTTTTTTTTGACTCAGTGTTCTCGGTGCTCTCCGTGGCTATTCCTAATCGATCTTCCCATTAAAACTCGCAAGATAAACGACGATGTCGTCGATCAATGAAGTGCGCGTGCGAGGTTCGGTGACGCCATTGACGACGAGCGAGACGACGAGTTCTTCGCCTGTGGCGGTTTTCACATAGCCGGAGAGGGCCGAGACTTGATCGATCGTACCGGTTTTGCCGCGCATGTTATTTTGAGCGGCCGTTCCGACAAATCTGTTTCGCAGCGTCCCATCAACCCCGCCTATTGTGAGGCTGTCGCGCCAGGCCTGCGCGTTGCGGCTTTGCTTTGCCATGTAGGTGTAGAGCGTGACGACGGCGCTCGGTGTTATCAAATTGTGCCGGGACAACCCGCTGCCGTCATACGGAACAATTCCGTCGGCGGGAATATTGATCGACGCCAGAAACGATTTCATAACGTTGATCCCGAGCTGAGAACTGTCGGACGCGTCGCCGTTCTTTCTGCCGACCTGTTCGCCGAGCGTCCACAGAATAGTCTCGGTGAACATATTTTGACTGGGTTTCATCGTCTTTGCGGCGACCTCGCGAAATGGCGGCGATTCGAGTTTCGCAATTTCGACCTGACCGGGTGTTGCGGGTAAATTTCGCGGCATCACACGTGAACCACCGGTGACGACAATGCCGCGTTTTTCGAGCCGCTGCTTTAACAACACTACAAAAAGATCGGCGGGTCGCGACACGGTGATCGAAGTTTTAAGGCCAGCGTCGCCGGTTGGCATCGTGCCTGAGATCTCGAGCAGATTGCGGTCGAGCCGTTTATGGACCGACAGCTTGCGAGGCGTTGAACCGATGGTCGTTGTGCAGGTGTTTGTAATTTGAAATAGGTTGTTCGGCGGCGAGATCGTGACGACGCACGCTCCGCCGACGTTCGACGGCGTGATCGCGACGTCGACGGCGCTATCGTTTATCGGCAGTGCCGAGATCTCGGCTCCGTAATACCATTGCAGATCGTCCCATTCCCACGTGTCGGGAATGTGAAAGCCCTTAAAATAACTTCCGTCACCGACAATGCTGCCTTCGATTCGTTTAACACCGGCGGCGGCGATTTTATCGACCAGGCGATCGATGCCCTTGTAATAAGTCTCAGGGTCGGTCGGTGCGGTACCAAAGAAAGCGGTTGAGACTGACACGTCGCCGCGGCCAAAGATGCGCAGATCGCCTTTTACAACGCCGGTTGCGTCCGGCAGGGCGTTCGCGTAAACGCTGGTGACGAACTTAAAATCCGCTCCAAGCTTTTCCAGCCCGGTCGCGACCGTGAAGTTTTTCATATTCGACGCCGGCATGAAGTATTTGTCGGCGTCGTTCTCAAAAATAACCTTGCCGGTGTTGAGCGAAACGATCTTCACGCCGACGCGGCCACGACGAACCTCGGGTGCGAACATTCTCTGCCGTATCTTCGACTGCAATTCCGGCAATGTTTGAACCGGCGGCGGAGTCGGCGTCGCGGTTGGGGTCGGTGAAGCCGGTGGCCTTGGGGTTGCGGTCGGCTTTGGCGTTGGCGAACGCTTTGGTGTCGGGGTCGGCGTAACACTGCGTTGGCGCACGGTCATCTGGGCTTTAGAGGCCGATGCCGAGCTCATCGAGATGATCGATAGGACAGCAGCGAAAACGAGAAGATAAACTTTTTTCATCGCCTAAGATTTTACAGCACAGAGCATCTTGTGGAAAATTGATGAAAAGACCCTCCGATGGTATGCTAGCGATTTGAAATTTCGGCTGGCTACCTGATCGATACAAAATGCGAATTGTTAAATTGACGATAACGGCAATGTTTTTGTGCTTTGCCACGTGGTTTTCTTTACATGATCAAGGTTCGATTCGTGCGAGCGCTCAGGTCGATGACTTTCTTGGCGGCTTGAGCGCGCCGACTGGAGTTTTGGCGTCGGATGGCGATTATTCAACGAAGGTCGGGATTCTGTGGGACACGATTCGAGGAGCGACGGGCTATCGTATCTTTCGCAACACGACGAACAACACCGGCACAGCGACTGACGTCGGGACGACGCAGGCGAACTACTTTTTCGACACGGCGGGGATGCAGGGGCAAACTTATTTCTATTGGGTTCGTGCCGAAAACGGCGCGAATGTCAGCGGTTTCAGTACGCCGGATCAGGGCATTCGTGCGAACGGAACTTTAAAAGGCGGCGTGTTTTCACCCCTTGATCCTCCACTTTCGCCGGCAGGAAATCCAGTGACCGCGGCAAAGGCGTATCTGGGCAAAGCCCTGTTCTGGGACGAGCAAATGTCGTCAACCCGAACCGTTTCGTGCGGTACTTGTCATCGTCCGGCTGCAGGCGGTTCCGATCCGCGGACCGTCGTCGGTAGTAATCGTTCGCGTAATCCGGGGCCTGACGGCTTTTTTGGAACGCTCGACGACGTGTTTGGTTCGCCGGGCGTTCCACTGAATAATCTTGACGGAACATATTCGCAGAGTCCGCAGTTTGGAATGCGCGAGCAGGTCACGGGGCGAAAGTCGCCGAGTTATCTGAACGCAGGATACTCGCGTGATGGACTTTTCTGGGATGGACGAGCACTCGATGTTTTTCGGGATCCGCTGACGAATAATATTTTGCTGCCTGACACGGCTTCGCTCGAAAGCCAGTCGGTCGGCCCGCCGGTTTCAGGCGCCGAGATGGGCCATGTCAATCGTAACTGGACGCAAGTTGCATCGCGGATTCAGGCGTCGAAACCGCTCGCTCTCGCGACTAATATTCCAACCGGGCTCGCGAATTGGATAAACGACCGAACTTATTCTGAGCTATTTGAAGAGGCGTTCGGCACGCCCGACGTTACGCCGGCGCGTATCGCGATGGCGATCGCAACACACGAGCGAACACTATTCTCAGATCGCACACCGCTCGATCGCGAGCTCAACGGAATTGAGCCGCTCACCGCGCAGGAGATCAGAGGCCGCGACCTTTTTGTAGAACACAACTGCAACTTTTGCCACAACGGCGGGTTGCTGTCGAACAATGCGTTTCACAACATCGGCGTGCGTCCGCAGTCGGAAGATCCCGGACGTTTTGCAGTAACTGGGATTCAATTCGACCGGGGCAGTTTTAAGACGCCGCAGTTGCGTAACGGCGAACTTCGCGGGCCGTTTATGCACAACGGCGGCTTAGCGACAATGGAGGAAGTTGTTGAATTTTACAATCGCGGCGGCGATTTTCCCGCGCCGAATGTGCCGACCGGCGTCATCCGCCCACTGAACATGACGACACAGGAAAAGGCCGACCTTGTAGCTTTTCTCAAACGCCCGCTAACGGACAACCGTGTGCGAAACGAATTGCCGCCGTTCGACCGTCCGACGCTTTACACCGAGTCGAATCGCGTGCCGACAGTCGCGGGTCGGGGTCGTCCGGGAAGTAAATTCACGATTCCCGAAGCGATTTTGATCGCTCCGCCGCTCGTCGGTAATCCGAATTTCACCGTCGGCATCGCTCACGGACGCGGCGCCGTACAGGCGACGCTCGTTATTGATTCGCAAGACCCTGGGCTCGGCATCACGATCCCTGCGAGTGCCTCGTTCGCTCACCAGACGATCACGCTCAATAATTTTCAATCGACAAATGGCTACGGTTCGGTGAATATCGCGATCCCGAATAATCCGGTACTCATCGGCCAGACTTTCTATGGTCGCTGGTACGTCCGCGACAACCGCGCCGTTACAGGCATCGCCGTCAGCCGTCTGATCACCTTCACGGTGTTCTAAAAAAAAACTGAGGGCGACTCGCGCCGCCCTCAGAACTTATCTTCATTCAATTGAATTTACTTACACTTCGAATAGCCGCAGTCGCGGCAGGCATCGCAGCCGGAGACGTGTTCGAGTTGGCCGCCGCATTCCGGACAATCGCCGACCATTGATGACATTGACGCAGTTTCGACAGCAGAGGTTCTGCCGAGTGCTCGTTCGCTCTCGGGGAGTCCCGCCAGGCGGCGATGAATAAGCAAGAGACATTCCGCAACGGCCTGTTCGGGCGAGGTCAGCAGGCGTTCGTTGAACCAAACTGTGTGCGTCGACGTAACCTTGTTGAGACTGTGCGCCACTTCCTTTGCATCAAATCCACCACGCAGCATTTTTGATGCTAACAATCCAACACCCGGGCTGATCGGACCCGCGCAGAAGATCTCGCGGATCGATCGACCGTCGTGATTCACCGTCACGTAAAGGTTCTGCGTTTCGAACGGTATCCGCCACGTCGAACCTTGCAGCTCCCGCGGGCGCTCAACTCGTGCCGGGAGTCCAAGGTCCAGAGTCCCAGGTCCAAAGTCTGTCGCTTCTAACGTGGTTTGGCTGCCGTCGGTCTCGACTTTGGACGTTGGACTTTGGACATTGGACTTCATCGAGTTCAGCACCTGCCCCTCGCGGCTGCCATCGCGGTAATAGCTAACGGCCTTGCAGCCGAGTTGGCGGGCGAGGTGGTAAAGCTCATCGACGGATTCGACGGTGTCATCGGCAGCACCGTTGCAGGTTTTCGAGATCGAATTATCGACGTGCTTTTGCGCCGCGGCGAGAACACGAACGTGCTCGATCGATTTGATCTTCATCGCCGAGATAAAATGCTCGGGCAGCTCGGCTTCATGTTCGACGACGTACTCGGCGGCCTTTCGAATCGACTCTTCATCTGTTTGATCAACGTCGACGCCGAGTGCCTGAGCAGCAAGCGTGTGAACATATTTGCGCGTTCCCAACGTATCCTGTCGCATATACGCCCACGAGAAATTTGGTTCGATGCCGGACGACGTTTCCGCGACGAGCGAGATGGTTCCCGTCGGAGCGATCGTCGTGACCTCGTAGTTTCGCGGCGTGAGCGGAACATCGCGGGGTATGCCGATGTCCTCGTAGAGAAACCTGGAATAGGCCTCACGGTTTGCTTCGAACTCTGGGAACACACCTTTTTCGCTGCCGAGTTTGAGCGAGGCCATCCATGATTCGCGACGGACAAAGCCCATTATGCGTTCCATCAATGCGATCGATTCGTCGCTGCCGTATGTGACGCCCATTTTGAGACAGAGGTCGGCAAAACCCATTATGCCCAGACCGACAGGACGTGTGCGTTTCACGACATCGTCGATCTCGGGCAACGGAAAATGTCCGGCATCGACGACGTTGTCGAGAAACTGTGTCGAGAGATGCGTGACGTGCGAGAGGCGTTCCCAATCGACCGCACCATTGCCGTCATCGAGCTTCTTAAAAAACTTTGCCACATCGATCGAGCCGAGATTGCATGAATTGTTGAAATGCAGTTGCTGCTCGCCGCACGGGTTGCACGCAAAGATCGGTCCCATCGATGTCTTTAGATGATTGTGGCGATTAACTTCGTCGATAAAGATAATGCCGGGCTCGGCGTATTTGTGCGCGGACGCGATTATGCGATTCCAAATGTCCGGAGCGTATATCATACCGGGAATCGGAGGCTCCTCGACTGTGCAATCGCTCAGGTCCGCGGTTTCGTACGCGAGTTTGTCGGCGAATGTCGCGGTTGTCCCGTCCGCCCGACGATAGACCGCATAATTTTGCCCCGTCACCGCATCATAGACCGGCTGCGTCCACGGCTCGCCCTCAAACTCTGTCTGGAACCAGGTGCCGCTGTCGACCGCATCCATAAAGAGATCGGTCACTGTTACAGAGATGTTGAAATTTGTCAGGCTCGTCTGGTCGTTCTTCGCATGAATAAATCGCAGAATATCAGGATGCGTGACGGCGAGAATGCCCATGTTTGCTCCGCGACGAACGCCACCCTGTTTGACGACCTCGGTCGTCTGATTGACGATGTTCATGAACGAAACCGGTCCCGACGCGACGCCGCGCGTCGAATTTACCATCGCACCTGCGGGCCTCAAAAATTCATACGTCATACCTGTGCCGCCGCCGGTTTGATGGATGATCGCGACGTTCTGAGCGTGCTCCATAATGCCCTCGATCGAGTCGGGCACGTTCAAAACAAAGCACGCGGCGAGTTGTCCTTTTGGTTTGCCGGCATTCACCAGGCACGGCGTGTTCGGGATAAAATCGCGCGCAAGCATCACCGCCGACATCTCGTTGTAGAACATCTTCTGCCGAATATCATTCTTCTCGGCGCGCGACACATGCCCGACGACGCGGCGAACGATGTCGTCCCAGGTTTCGATCGGCTCACCGTTCTCGTCTTTGAGCGCATAGCGTTTACTTACGACCTTTTGCGCATTCAGGCCTAGCGGCTCAATATTTTGCGCGTCGCGCGCCGTTGCTGCTCCTGTCCCGACGCCTTGCTTATCGAGGAAACTGTTGATGGCGGATTCGAAAGGTGTAGACATAATAGGCCTCTTATTCTAGCACTCGTCGACGGCTAAGTCAGCATGTCCCTGAAAGAAGATGCGACTCATTTTCTGCAATTCTGAATCTATGTTTGAGTTAAATGTATCGAGAAAGATCTCGTGCTAAGTGAAGGTAGTCTAATCAATATCGCAAACGGCTGTCAATACTTTTTTTCTACAACATATTGTGCTCGGTACGCGCGCCAACGCCTACAAAAGGTATTGAAAAAATGAACACCACGACCATCATTGCTTTTTATTTGCCGAGCGTTTCGCCCTGACAAGAACCGGCTGTGTCCACGCCACTTTACCGTTCGACTCAATGACCTTTGCGCGGACATAAGTTTCGTTCCCACGAATCCTGTAAATCGCCGGATTTGACGTGGTGGTTTTCAAAACGCGACCGTGGCGGCCGATAAACTGAGTAGTATATTTGCTCCACTTTTCCTCTTTTACATTCACCGTAATCTGCTTCGACGTTGCGTTAAGTTCCGCCAATTCGACTCCGGTTGAAGCATAAAAATCTCCGCGCTCCATCGCCGCCAAAATTGCAGCAGCAGTCAATTCCTCTGCGCGGACAACGATCCACGCTTGGCCGGGCGTCGGTGCCGAGCGGTCGCCAAGGCGTTTGAAATAATGTGAATCGTCGTCGGCAATTCCGTAGATGTCCATGCCTGAACTCAATAGCTCGTCCCAGATCGCTTCGGCGCCGGGTGAACCGCCACCGCCGAGGTTATTGACGAGCGGATGACCGTTGTAAATTTCGATCAGCGCGACGCGTTCCAGCTTTCTGATGTCGGCGGCACTCAGAGCCCAACCAAAGTTCGGATGATTTATTTGCGGCACGCCGCCGCCAGTTCGCACGCAGTCGATGTTCTTTTGCAGATTCTCGACTACTGTCATTCCTTTTTGCGGCAAACAAATCTGCCCGAGTCCGAGACCGTTTATGTGAAGCGGCTTTTTGTTGAGGCTGTCGGTAACTTCCTGTCCCGCAAAAACAACGAACTCGCCCGCTAAACCGAACTCGCGATTAAGCGACTCAACCGGCGTTATAAACTCGTGATCGGTGATAAAAACGAAGTTGTAACGATTATCTTTGTACCATTTAACGACAGCCTCCGGCGTCGAGTCACCGTCGCTGTTGAGCGTATGAGTATGCGTGTTGCCCTTGTACCACTTACTCGTTTTCGATTGGCCGATCGAGAACAATGGCGAGATGAGCATCAGAAATAGAATCGTCGCTTTCATACATCGTAAAATTATCATGATAAATTGCGTTTTTGATAATGGCCGGCGAATAAATGATAATTTTCGGCAATGTTAACGCTCGCTGATTTCCTTGCCGATGTTCGCTCCGATATCGACGCCGCGCTCGAGGCACTCATTCCGAGTGCTGACGTTCCACCGACGCGTTTGCATGAGGCGATACGGTGGAGCGTGTTCGCCGGCGGTAAGCGCTTGAGGCCTGCGCTAGTCGTCGCGGTTGGCGAAACGTTTGGAGCGTCACGACTAAATTTGGCTCGAACGGCAGCGGCGGTTGAAATGATCCATACATATTCGCTGATTCACGATGATCTGCCGGCGATGGATGACGACGATCTGCGGCGTGGTCGTGCGACGTGTCACAAACAGTTTGCCGAGGCGACGGCGATACTTGCAGGCGATGTGTTGCAGACGCTCGCGTTCAGGGCTGTGGCGACGGATGAGACCCTTTCGCCCGAAATGCGCGTCAAGTTGATCGCCTTGCTCGCCGATGCTGCCGGAACGCCATCGGGAATGGTCGCCGGTCAGCAGCTAGATCTCGATGCGGAGGGCGAAACGCTGGCCTTCGCCGCGCTTGAGAACATTCATCAACAAAAAACCGGTGCGTTGATCACGGCTTCGGCTCTTGCCGGTGCGATCATTGGCGAAGCTAACGAAGATGAGGTCGCAGCGATAAAGGTGTTCGCCGAGCGACTCGGTCTTTTGTTTCAGATCACAGACGATCTGCTCGATGTCACTGAGGAAACGGCGGAGCTTGGTAAAACGGCAGGAAAAGACGCGGCGGCGGCGAAGGCGACCTATCCCGGTCACTACGGTGTCGAAAGGTCGCGTGAGTTAGCTGAAGAGATCTTTACTAACGCGAGCGCCGAGCTTGATGCAATACCTCGTGATACATCCCTTCTGCACTCAATTGCCGAGATGATCGCCACGCGAAAACGTTGATAAGACGGAACTGACAGCCTATTCGGCGTTTTCTCCACCTTGCTTTGCCGATGAGCGAAACGACACAGCACAACTCGTTTGTTTACTTAAGATTTGCCGCAATCGCGGCGCTTCTGGCCTTTCTCTACGCGACGGTCTTAGCGAAGCTCGGCCTCGATTGGTGGACGGATGAAAACTATTCGCACGGGCTGCTCGTGCCGTTTGTGATCGCGATGATCGTGTGGACCGAGTGGAACACTGTCAAACGTGTCGGGTCGCGTCCGTCTGTTTTGCTTGGCGGCATTACGATCTTTGTCGCGGTGCTTCTGCTGATCGCCGGGACACTCGGTGCAGAGCTGTTTACACAGCGAATGTCGCTCGTACTCATGCTCGTCGGAATTGTCGTTTATTTTTTTGGGGTGCGTTTGTTGAGCGTGCTCGCGGTGCCATTCGCTCTCTTGCTGCTCGCGATACCGATACCGCAGATAATTTTTAATCGCATCGCATTCCCGTTGCAGATCTGGGCGTCGAAAATGGCTGTCTGGGGAATCCGGGTTTTCGATGTGCCCACTCTGCGAAAAGGGAATGTCATCGACATCCTGCCGAGCGGCGCGACACAGACTATCTCGCTCGAGGTCGTAGAGGCGTGCAGCGGCCTACGCTCGCTGATGACGCTCGTTACGCTCGCGTTGGTGCTGGCGTACTTTACTCGCACCGGGGGCGAGACCAAGTTCGCTAACTTGTCGCGGCGCGATTTTGTTCGGGCGATCGTTCTCATGATCTCAGCCGTTCCGATCGCTGTTCTCACAAACGCAGCCCGCGTCACAGCAACCGGCGTGCTCACATACTATTACGGCAAGCAGGCGACCGAGGGCATTTGGCACGATGTGTCCGGCTGGGTCGTGTTCGTCGTTGCGCTTGCCTTGCTGATCGGCGTGAACTTTTTGCTGAGGAAATTTCAACGAACAGACCCAAGGACGCGGAGCAATGAGATCCGCTATCCGCATTCCGCATTGCGCAATTCTCCCGCGTGGCCATTGGTCGCCACTCTCATCTTTGCCGGTTTCGCGGTGAATTGGTTTGCCAATCGAGCGGAAGTTGCGGTTGACAGACGACAGCTCACCGAACTATCGACGACGCTTGGCGATTGGCGGCAGCGTGGCAGCGAGATCAAATTTGGCGAGGGCGTCGAAGGTGTGCTCAAAACGACCGACTACACGATGCGAGAATACACAAACCCAGAGGGCCGCGTCGCAAACATCTACGTCGGCTACTACGCGACGCAGCGAACCGGTGCGACCTATCACAGCCCGCAAAACTGTCTACCCGGCGCAGGTTGGGTACTGAGCGATCCGCAGTCGGTTGAGATCACGACCGTCGATGGCCGTACTTTCACAGCGAACCGATACATCATCGAGAACGGGATCTACAAAGAGGTGATGATCTATTGGTACCAGGGCCGCGGCCGCATCGAGGCAAGCGAATATCGCGATAAGATAAACACAGTCCTCGACAGCGTGAAGCGCCGACGCACCGACGCCGCGATGGTACGCGTTATGACAAGCGTCGGTTCAGACGAAGCTGCATCTCTCGAAGCCGCCTCAACTCTCGCCGCCCGCCTCGCCGAGCAGCTACCGCCTTTTGTGCCGGAATGATTCGTTCGTGTCCGTAGCCCGACTGTTAAGGAGGGCGCCGCGTCGGTTGAATCACTCGGCGCCCTTGCTAACGCGCGGGCTACTGACACATTCACCATTTATCATTTACCATTAGGAAGATGGACGAACCTTTGTTTAGCGCGATCTTTGAGACAAGCGAGCCGCGGCCCTTGACGGTTTCGGAGCTGAACGCCGAGGTGCGCTCGCTGCTCGAGAAAAACTTTCGCGAAGTTTGGGTCGAGGGCGAAGTTGTTAACTTCACGGCGGCGGGTTCGGGGCATTGGTATTTCAACTTGCACGATCCCGACGTGTCGGGACAGATCCGCTGCGTCTGTTGGAAAGGCACGAACTATCGCATACGGTTTCGCCCCGAGAACGGCGTAACGGTGCGCGTCCGCGGCCGCCTTACCTTGTATGAGGCGCGTGGCGAGTTTCAGCTTGTCGTCGAATCGCTTGAACCGTCCGGCGAGGGAGCCCTTGCATTGGCGCTTGAGCAGATAAGGGCAAAGCTTGATGCTGAGGGCTTGTTTGCTCAGGAGCTAAAACGTCCGATTCCATTCTTTCCGCGCCGAGTCGGCGTCGTCACTTCGCGATCGGGTGCCGCCTTTCATGACATCGTCAACGTATTAACTCGACGGGCTCAAACCGTCAGCATCGTGCTTGCACCTGCGACGGTGCAGGGCGAAGGCGCGGCTGACAGTATTCGCCGCGCAGTTGAGGATCTAAATTCGTTCAATCGACGGCTTCCTGCGAGCGAGCGTATTGATGTGCTGATCGTCGGGCGCGGCGGCGGTTCGGCCGAGGACCTGTGGGCATTCAATGACGAGATGCTCGCACGCGCCGTTCGCGCAAGCGAGATCCCGGTTATCTCTGCCGTCGGTCACGAGATCGACTGGACGATCTGCGATTTTGTAGCCGACGAACGCGCCGCGACGCCGTCTGCCGCCGCCGAGATGGTTGCCGCACGCGAGGCGGATATTCACGCCACTTTGCGAATGGGCGAAGCCAAACTGGTCTCGGCGATGAATTACTTTTTACTGGATGCGGGTGCGCGACTGAGCGGTTTATCGAGCGAGATGCGTGCGAGTTTTTTGGCTCGTGCGCAAAACGCGCGTTTGAGGTTTGCTCAGGCAACGTCGCGGCTAACGCCTGCTACCTTGCGCGCACGAGCCGCAAAGAGCTCGAACGCCTTGGCGATGTTCTCACAACGTGCTGCGGCGGCGGTTAATACAACCTTTAGCGCAAAAACCGAATCCTTGAACGTCGCGATGGCAAAACTCGATAGCCTATCGCCGCTCGCGGTGCTGACCCGTGGCTATTCGATAACGCAGACGGCGGACGCACGTATCTTGCGTGACCCGACAATGGTTCGAGCAGGTGATAAATTGAATATCACACTCGAAAGGGGCAAACTTGACGTCGAGGTTCTGCCGTCTGAGTAACCGTATGTCGAAACGTCCCTTCCTGATCGCAATAATCGTCGTAGCGTCGCTCTTCGCAATCGCGGGGGTCGGCGGTTTTATTTACTATCAAAGCCTTAAGGACACGCCGCAGTATTCGCTCGCGTTGATCGTCGATGCCGCAAAACGCGACGACAAAGGAGCGGTAAACGAACTCATCGACATCGATGCTGTCGTTGACGACTTTATGCCGCAGATCGTAAAAAAGGCGGTCGAGCTCTATGGACGCGGCATGCCCGAGGCAGTTGTTCAAAAGGTCGCACAGATCGCCGCTCCCGTTATGCCGGCCGTAAAGGAGCGTGCGAGGACGCAGCTTGCTCATGTCATTCGCGATAGGACCGAGCAGTTCGGCGATGTGCCGTTCTCTGCGATGGTGCTCGGCGCGGACAGGTACCTCGATGTCGAAACAAACGGCGACACGGCGATCGTAAAGAGCAAAACGTCGCGGCCTTTCGTGCTGATAATGCGGAAAGACGGGACGCGTTGGAAGATCGTCGGTATTCGCGACGAACAGCTTGCCACCGACATCGCGCGCTCGATCGGCCAGCAGGTGATCGAGATCGCGACAAAAGGCGCAACGGACGAGGTCGCAGACAGGCTAGGCGTCGGAAAGCTCGCCGACATCATTCGACAGGCGGGCGAATTGGTTTGGTGAAACTTTGTGTGCTTTGCGTCTTGGCTTGAGAAAAAACTGATTTCACGCAAAGCCGCAAGGAACGCAAAGAAAACAAAAAAAACTGCCCTCTTATCGGTACCATCTGTGTTAATCTGTGGCTAATTTTCTTTCAAAGTTGTTATGGAAAAGTCATTCGAAAAGTCACTCGACGAACTCGAAAAGATAGTCGCCAAACTCGAAGCCGGCGATCTTCCGCTCGAAGAAAGCCTCAAGCTCTTTGAAGAAGGCGTGAAGCTCTCGCGTAACTGCCGGACGCGGCTCGCAAACGCCGAGCGGCGTATCGAGATGTTGGTGAGTGATGGCGATGGCGGATTAACGACCGACGCTCTCGACGTTGACGATCTGCGTTGACTTACTTGATCGAATACATCAGCACGCCGAGAGCAGCAAACAGAACCAGCACAAAAAAGAACACAATTACGGCGACTATTACACTGTAGATCACGATGTTCGTCGTGTTGTCCTTGCCCGTTTTCCCGTTGTAATTTTTATTGCAGTTGAGGCACTTTACGTGCGTGAGCAGTCTTGGCCCGATCAGGCCGCCCCACCACGTGAACTTGAGCTTTTCAGCATTTGCCGCATTGCAAAACGGGCACGGAGCGTAACTCGTCATGGTTTTTTCATCGCATCGGCTTTACGCTTTTGCAACAGATCACAAGCCTGATACGCGCCGGTTGGGTCGACGGCGGTGCGGCCGACCTCGACATGTTGAATCTTGCCTTCTTTGTCCACGACAAAAGTAGCGCGATTCCCATAGCCGCTTGTTTCGTTGTAAAGCCCGTACTCTTTTGTCGTCACGCGCTTCCAGTCGCTGAGCAGCGGAAAGGTCACGCCAATTTTCGCTGCATATTCTTTGTTTGAATACGCGCTGTCCATCGAAATGCCGAATACCTGTGTTTCTGTAGCGTCGAATTTTGCGATATCAGCCTGATACGCTTGGAGTTCCTTCGTTCAGCCACCGGTGAAAGCGAGCACGTAAAACGCAAGCACGACATTCTTCTTGCCGCGATAGTCACTGAGTTTTACCGGCTTTCCGGCTGTATCTGTAAGGGAAAAGTCAGGCGCGGTGTCGCCGACTTTCAAGTGCGTGGTCGGCGGTGCCGGAGCGGTTTGCGCCGATACGGCAACCGCCAACACCAACGAGACAAAAATTGCGGATAAAATTCCTTTCATAACAACTCCCTTAATCTCTAGAACTAAAAATGCTCAGGATGTACCAGAACAGAAGGGCAACGCTCGCGAACAGCGTCAGCGAAGCGGCGACGTGCTGTTTTGTGTTAAAGCGATGAAGCACGTTTGACGTTTCGTAGAGTATGGCCGTTCCGGCGAACGCGACCATGATAAAAGCGAAAACATTTCCGAGCGTAAAGCCGAAAATTGCGCTTGCGACGATAAAACCTAACGCCGCGAATCCGCCGATCGCGAGGATCGGTCCGAGCCACGAAAAGTCGGTCCGGGTAATAAACACGGTCATTGTTATGCCGAGGAAAAGACCGAGCGAGACGACGCCGGCCTTGACCAACACTGAAGCATCACCTGACCAGTACGTTGCGACCGTTATCAGCGGCACGAAGATTATCGCTTCGGCGATGATAAAGATGCCGAGTCCGAGATACTGCGTGGTAACAGATGTTTCGGACGTCGCCCAGCGGTTCGCGAGAAACGAAACGCCCATGAACAATCCCAATACAACCAGCCAGCCGACCGCACCGCCGCTAAAGATAACGGTGGCGATCATCTGGGCAGCGCCGCTAACAAACAACATGCCTTCGACGGCGATGAACGCGAGTATCGCGACGGCAAGCAGAGTGTAGGTTCTGCGAATAAACGATGCACGATCCGCCGGTGCGGCTTCGGCAACCGAGTTGCCAAACGATGTTGTGAAATCTTCCATAATTACCTCTCGGCGTTAGATTTGTTTTTGACGGTGACGGTTGTCAATATTAGCCGCCATCTCCGTTCGTTTTCGAGCTGCTGCGGAACAGACCGTCTACGCTCCACAGGCCCGAACCGCGGGCCGCGATGTACAGAAATGCGAAGCAATACACGACGGCCAATTCACCGCCATTTTGTATTGGCAGGGCGCCTCGCTCTTGGTGCGCCATAAAATACGCGACCGCCATCATCCCGCTCGATAAGAACGCCGCAAAGCTAGCAAACAGGCCGACCATTATCATAAATCCGCCGACGAGTTCGATGATCGCGGCTAAGAGGATCATGCCGGCGAGTTCGCCGCCAGGACGATCGCTGGGCGGCCACGCAAACATCTTCTGCGTGCCGTGAAGCATGAACATAAAGCCAAAAACAATGCGGAAGATGGCGTATGCGTAACTAGAATATCTGCCGAGAATCTTGACCATACAAATCGCTCCTTACCAAATTTTGAGGGAAGTATAGCACAAACGGGTAATCACACCGTTTGCGCAGCAAGAACTAAATCAAGTTTAGAGCCGTATTTACTTGCAAATTACGTGATTTCCACGTTAGATAGCAGTAAGCGAAATGGAGCAGCTTGATTTCACAGGCCAGACCCTGGACGGCAAGTACCAGATGACGCGCGAGCTTGGCCGCGGTGGCATGGGCACCGTTTATTTGGCGACGCATCTTGGCACCGAAAGGCCGGTCGCGGTAAAGATCATCGCCCCGCAGTTTATGCAGCGGTCCGAGTTTGTCGAGCGGTTTCGGCGCGAAGCACGCGCGGCCGGACGCCTGCGACATCCGAACGTGGTCAATGTTACAGATTTTGGTTTTTCGCATACTCCCGACGGCGAGGTCGCTTATCTCGTCATGGAATACCTGGATGGCTGCACGCTCGGCGAGATACTTGACGAAGAACATAACCTGCCGGTCGGCTGGACGCTCGATATTCTCGATCAGGTTTGCTCGGCTGTGCACGAGGCTCATAGTCAGGGCATCATTCACCGCGACCTAAAGCCCGATAACATATGGCTCGAGCCGAATCAACGCGGCGGCTACACGGTGAAGGTACTCGACTTCGGCATCGCAAAGCTCGAGGAGCACGAAGCGATGTCGAGCGGGGAATTCCCGGCGTCCATCGCGGCCGCTCCTACGCTGGTCGCAGGCGCCGGAACTACGTTTGCAGGTGATGGTTCGGTTACGCAGGTCGGTGGGGAATCGGCTACGCGCGTTTCACAGCCCTCGAGGGCTGCCGGCGGGAAGGGACCGGGAAACTCTGAAGCAAGCACGATGGCGCTCCCGCCGATCGTCGATGAGGGGAAGACGGCGATCCTTAACGACGGTGATATTTCCGGCGACTATCAAGATACTATCGGCACAAAGGTTTTGAGCGGCGCCGGCGACGGAGAAGCGTCTTCGGCCTCACAAAAAACGACCAGCCGGTCGCTCTACGAGTCTACAAGTTCGGCCGATCTGACACGCGTCGGAGCTGTCCTTGGGACGCCGCTTTATATGTCACCCGAGCAATGCCGCGGCGAGCACCTTGACGCTCGCTCCGACATTTACAGTCTCGGCGTGATCGCTTATCAAATGTTGTCCGGGCATCCGCCCTTCGAGGGTGATTTCAAAGCGGTGATGGCGGCCCATCAGACTCAGGAAATACGGCCGCTCGCCGCAAAAAGCGCTCGCAGAAAGATGAAGCGTGCGATCCACGCCGCTCTTTCCAAAAATCCCGACGAACGTCCGCAGACGGCCGAAGCTTTTGCAAGCGTACTTCGGGCACGTTCGGAGGGAATTTGGGGGCTGCTTCGCCGCTCACTTGTGATTTATGGCGAGCATCTGCCAAAATTCCTCGCGCTGGCAACTTTCTTCTTTATCCCGCTCGCTGTTTTGACGGTCGCAATGATCGTGTTTTCATTCCTAAAGGTCAGCGAAGTTATCGACGATACGACTGCTAACATCCTGATCGGCGTGACCGGTTTTGCATTGACGGCGGCGAGTATATTTTGCACCTATTTGAATAGCGGTACGATCGCCTGGATCGTCACGCAGCATCTGGCGATACCGCTGCGCCCTGTTCGTCTGCGACCCGCACTCAGGGAAACGCGCAAGAAGTGGAAGACATTCTTGGGCACGGGTCTTATTACAACGGTATTGACATTTGTCCTGGGCGTAGTGACATGCGGCATCGGCTTTTTGGTTTTCCCGGTTCTATGGATGCTGGTCGCGCCGGTCGTGATGATGGAAGATCTGCGTGGCCGTGCGGCGCTTAAACGCTCGAGGGAGCTTATTAAACGCTCGCTCGCAACCGCTGCCGGCTCGGCTTTTATTATGTTCTTGATACCGGCGATAATTGCGGGGTCGATCTCGGTCGTGGTTAATCTCGCGGCCAGAGGTGTCGAAAGCGGTGTCGAGAAGGTCAGTGCTACCGCCCAACAGCAAATAGAAGAAACACAGACGCCGCCCGTTCCCCCGACAGCCGCCGCGCAGAAAGGGACCGAAGGGAATACGACCTCCGATACCCAAGATAAGGAAAGAGATGTGAACATTAGCTTCGGTCCATACGGGCCTAAGCGGACAGTCAAGATCGCAGGCAAGGACATGGACATGCAGTCGAGAGTTAAGCACACAGCACTCGAATCGCTCATTCAACTTATCTGGCTCCCTATACAGATCCTGGTCATGTCGTTTTCTGCTATCATAGTTGCGTTGCTGTATTTGAAAACCCGGCTTGCAGGCGGCGAATCAATGAACGATCTCATGGAACGGTTCGAAGACGATGGGCGCCCGCGAAAAAAATGGCAGGAGCGCGTCCGTCAGCGCCTGATCCAGTCGGGACGAATCCCAAGCAAACCTTGACGTCGTAAAGAATCGGCGAGCCTCCCTGCCGCCTTGTATTGTTGCTTGACAAATCTTGCGGAGGGACAACATTATTTAGCAACTTGATTTACTGAATCATTGGAGGCACCGGGAGATGGACGGACGAATTTTCACAGTCGTTACGCAGATCAATTCCAACCTTTCGCGCAAATGGACTGCCGATAAAATGGCTGAAAGTGTTGGTCTGTCGGTCCCGCATTTTATAAGACTCTTCAAAGAAGAAATCAAAAACCCGCCTGTTGCGTATCTCTGCGAACAGCGCCTCGAACGGGCGAAAGATCTCCTTGAAACAACTTTTATACAAATCCAGCAAATTTGTGCTCAGGTCGGCATCCCAAACGAGAGCCATTTCACGCGCAACTTCAAGAAAAAATACGGCACAACCCCAACCGAATACCGCAGGAATTTTTACGAGTCACAGCAGCTAAATTCACCAAATGGCCAGAAATGAGCATTTCCGCTGAGAAATAATAATTTTCGCTAAGAAATAGTCATTGATTTACCTGGCCTATAGATATATTTTTTCTAGATCGGTACTAATATCAGTCCCGATTTACACATTAAAAAATGAGGAGAAAAATGACGATGACAAAGAAAATCAAGCTTGCCAAGCTAGATACGCCCATAATGAACGCAGGCGCCGGTGGAGGGCCAACTCCCGCAATCATTATTGCCATAATAATGCTTGCCAGAGTTTCATTTGCTTCGGTTTCACAAACCACTAGATTGATTTTGAAGACTGCGTAGGACATCTCTCACCATTAACTATAAATCCTTACACTTCTGCATGTGCCACACGGTTAGAAGTGTAAGGTACTTTGCATTTACAGGGATCAAGAACATGCCTTTTAATGAAGAAATGCACGTATACATGTCGGGTCGTATTCGCGACTTGAGTGACCTGGGTAATTTCACAACCAAGACGGACGATATTCTTAGGAACGATTATCCGAACTCGTTTTGGAAATGTGAAAGTTTATTCAAGGATTTGGTAAATTCAAATTTTGTTACTGATTTGATTAACCACGAATTGGAATGCATGGTAGCGGATGGGCTATATACTTTGTCCGACTTCTCGACTTCCGGTTTCTACATAGTCCAGACCGAAAAGTATTCATTAGGTTTAGCCGTCCTAGAAGATTTAGCAAAATCCCAGGAATCCACATTGGCGAATATCGCATTGAATGAGCCTGATGCTTCCAAGAGACTTTTTGGGCTTACTTCTCATCACATGATTGGTGTTCATGAAAGTGGTTCCGGATTAGAAATCGAATGCTACATACAGAGGGCCCCTTTTCCAATTGAAATTCTCGAAAAAGACAAAATACTTGAGAGACAGGAGACTGTTATCCTTGCCCCTAATGAGGTAAAGACCTTTTCCGCGTACAAAGATGCGATCCGGATTGTACCCCCAAAGTCTCCCAGTGTAGTTCTTTATTTCACGTCGGCCAATGTGGGCAACATTCGATGGGAGTATGACACCTCAACTTTGGCTCCAAGCAAAGCTATCGCGACCAACATGAATTCGTCGAGGCTTCAATGGGCAGCGGAATGTCTGTCAGTACTAGGAAATTCCGAATCTGCTAAGGCGCTGGAAAAATTATATTCGCATCCTGATCATTTTGTCCGTTGGTCGGCGTTATCCAATCTTATTCAGATTGACTTTGAAAGCGGAGTCGCGCTATTGCAAAGTGCAGTTGATTCGGACGATCATCCACATGTACGAAAAGCTGCTAATGAATCGCTAAGAATGTTGTCTCAGTGATATTTATGAGGTGAGAATATGGCCCTAACGTTAAATGTCGATACAGATAAGTCAATTTCGTTAAAGGATTTCGTTGAATACATCAAAAGAAATGTTGATTTTACCGATGATGCGAGCATTTGTGAATCTGCTTGGATGCTAAAGGCCCTTTCGAATAACAAGGGTTTTTTTACAGAAGCACTTAATGATGAACTGCTTAATTGGGAACTTTTCCAAAAAAACAATAAATACACATCTCAAACCTTTGCATTCGTGGGAGAAGATGATTTTATGGTTCGAGCAAATGTGTGGGTTCCTCCATCTGAAATTCCGGAAGAACAAACTTGGACAAATGAGATGTTTTATTATTTAGTCCCTCATGACCACAATTTTTCTTTTTTAACGGTCGGCTTTTATGGTTCTGGGTATGAGACAACTATATATGAATATGATGAAGATACTGTTCTAGGTGAGATTGGGGAAAAAGTAAATCTGCGATTCCTTGAAAACACTAGCCTTCCCGAGGGGAAGATGATGTATTACAGAGCCAATAAGGATATTCACAGTCAAGCTCATCCCAAGGAGTTTTCTATTTCCCTTAATCTGCTTGTTTCGCCGCCTGAGCAAGGATACAAGGATCAGTATTGCTTCGATTTCAACTCTCAGACAATCTCATCTGATGTTGCAACAACCAATATGTGCAGGATAATGCTTTGTAAATTGGCAAGTTATATTGGTGACGGGAGAAGTGTGAACCTGTTAGAATCCCTATCGAAAAATCATCCTACCCCAAGAGTGAGAGCGGAAGCATACGCTTCATTAGCATCGCTTGAGCCCGGAGATCGTGAAAAAATTTGGCAAACTGCTATATTAGACAAGAGTCTTTTTGTTCGGAAAAGAGCAACGAATAATCTGGGTGCGTTGTAAATGGATAAAAGATTTCCCTTATTTAGGCAAGTTGGGTTAGTCGCCTTCGTCATTTTAATCCTAACGGCGATATTTGTATTTACATCGTGTGTTGATTGCTCAATATATGGATTTCCAGCCGTAAAAATAATTTATCTGTCAGGAATGATCTTTTGCCTTCTAAGGCTCATAGTTGTTATTTCTTATGGGTGGAAGTCAATATCTACCTTCTACCAAACCTTTGTTCCATTGTTCGTCCTTGCGCAACTTGTGCTGCTTTTTGTCGGGAAAATAACTTCGCCAATTGTCTTACTCCTTGTCGGTGCGGCTGAGTTGTTAATTGTGATCGTTGCTTTTTTCTTGATAAAAAGTTCAGTTAGTAAGGACCAAAATCTTCAATCCACGATAATACAGATCCTTGGTTTTCTATTGCCTACTTCAATCCAAAAATGGGTAACACTAGAAGTCTCACTGCTTAGCTCGGCGCTCTACGGAGTTTCAAAGTTGTTTATTGTGCCAGAAGAAGAAGGCTGGAGCTATTGGAAGAATTCTGCGTTTCCACTTATTTTTATTATTGTATTTTTTATAGGACCTGTTGAACTCATCGTCTTCAAGTACGTACTGAATATCGAAAGTGCTTTTGCACATAGTTTGTTAGCGTTATTCTACGTATGGGCAATTATTTACGTCTATGGATTTTGGGTAAGCATAAAGCGCCTGCCTCATCAGATCAATGAGGAAGAAGTGGTGTTAAATCGCGGTTTACTTGAAACTACTAAATTCCAACTGCACTCAGTGGAAGCCGTAAAAGTTTTGCCGCCGGAATTGATTGGAGAATCTGAAAAGATTGATGGAACTGCCTACTTAACAGTACCCGGATCACCTTTGGTTCAATTTATTTTGAAGGGGCCTGTCGAAATTAACCGCTTAATTGGCGCTAAACAACTCTCGGATAAGATTGTTGTTTCTGTAGATGATCCCCAACGATTTTGCGAGGAAATCCTAAGAAAAGACAACAGAAATTGAGGCACACAGCACTCGAATCGCTCATTCAACTTATCTGGCTCCCGATACAGATCCTGGTCATGTCGTTTTCTGCTATCATAGTTGCGTTGCTGTATTTGAAAACTCGGCTCGCCGGGGGTGAGTCGATGAACGATCTCATAGACCGATTTGAAGACGACGGCCGTCCGAGGAAGAAGTGGCAGGAACGCGTCCGCCAGCGCCTTATACAGTCCGGGCGAATACCAAGCAAACCCTGACGTGTAAAGAATCGGCGAGCCTCCCCGCCGCCTTGTATTGTTGCTTGACAAATCTTGCGGAGGGACAATATTATTTAGCAAATTGGTTTACTGAATCATTAGAGGCACCGGGAGATGGACGGACGAATTTTCACAGTCGTTACTCAAATCAATTCCAACCTTTCGCGCAAATGGACCGCAGATAAAATGGCTGAAAGTGTTGGTCTTTCGGTTCCGCATTTTATAAAACTCTTCAAAGAAGAAATTAAAACCCGCCTTGTGCGTATCTGTGCGAACAGCGCCTCGAACGGGCTAAAGATCTCATCGAAACAACTTTTCTACAAATCCAGCAAATTTGTCTCGAGGTCGGCATCCCCAATGAAAGTCATTTCACTCGCGACTTTAAGAAAAAATACGACAGAACTCCAACCGAATACCGCAAGCAATTTCACGAATCACAACAGCAGAATTCACCATTTGGACAGAAATGAGCATTTCCGCTAAGAAATAATAACTTTCGCTAAGAAATAATAACTTTCGCTAAGAAATAATCATTGATTCGTAACTAATTAAAGGTAAAAATTTAGCTCTAAGCCGATTTTGTCATTACACATTTTATTCTGATTTAAGTGCTGAGATTGATTTTTATGGCGTTTGAAAAAGCTAAAGTCCACCTGGATACAATTACGAATATCGTAACGATCATTGTGGCGGTAGCTTTCATCGCCTTAGTTATTCAAAGGTATGTTGTTCCGTCTGCCCCGACTTCTAAAGAACCTCAAGTTGGTCAATCGATTTCATTCGCAAGTTTTGAACCGTCTGCGAATAATAAGAACGTCCTTCTTGTATTGATGAAGGGTTGTCGGTTTTGCGAAGCAAGTATGGGTTTTTATAAAACTTTGTTGGAGCAAAATAAGGGAACCGGTGTCAAATTCGTGGTTATATTTCCGCCGGATAGTAAAGATATAGATGCATATCTAAGGACGTATGGCATTACGGAGATAGACGTGAAGTATTCTGAACTTTCCGAAATCGATGTTGATGCGACGCCAACGATAATTGTCACGGATGAAAATGGGTTGATTACTAAAGCTTGGGTTGGGAAACTTTCTTCAGAAAAAGAAAAAGAAGTTTCAAATTTTTTGGATTCATAATTATTTATTCGTCATTCTAAAAATAGGGTGAATTTGTGAGGAAGTAAACTAAAAGACAAAACGGAGGAGAAATATGAAGAAAATTCGATTATTTATGCTAGTTTTAATGCTAGTCGGGGGCTTTTATATGTTCGATGGAGCCACTACAAAGACATATGGCTGCGCTGAAGACGCAGCATGTCCCCCTAACGCGCCTCGTGACAATGGTTGTAAGTGCTGTTCGGACAATCATTGCGTTAGTGGTTATTGTAATGCCAACGATAAGTGTGCAACCAGACCTGGTGGTGGAATCGAGATAATTTTGGAATAACTCGACATTTTCCGAAACTAGTAGCTTATAAAAGCTACTAGTTTCGGGGTATATCTTAATTTGATTTAAACCAATTATCCGGAAGAGAGTCAGTCTCTTAGCACCAACACCGTTGCTCTCACAGGATCTTAGGTTCTGTATTACAAGGATTATGAAGGCAGCCCGCATCTCTTTGACCACAATATTCTTTGCGTTGCTTATTCTCGTTTGCGCGGTCGCTACACAGATATCGCCGAAAGAGCAAGCTCAAGTTGAATTTACAAAATGGCAGAGGCGGGTCGACGATCTTACTAAAGAGATAGCGGCTGAGTCGTCCGCCGTTCCCGACAGCGAGCGAGCAATGTATCTCGCTCTATTGGCGCAGATGTGGTGGGAAGTTGATCAAAAGGATGCACGTGTTCATCTAAAAGCCGCTGCGGATAAGACGTTGGGCGCACTGAGGGCGGATGACAAGTCAGACCTCGCAAAGAAAGTCGAATTCACCCAAAAAACTATTAAGATAATTACTAAGCTAGACGAGACGTTTGCTCTGAATTTAGTCGGACAAATCGAGAAGTTGGCAGACGCAGGTGACGTCGATAACCAAAAAGAGAATCCGGAAATGGCTGAGCTATACGCAAATCTCGGGCTTCAGGTGGCAGAGAAGAAACCAGAGATCGCGTTGGCATGCGGGTTTGATTCACTCATCTTTGGCGTTGCCACTAGGTTACCGGCTTTGATCTCGGAACTTAATATTCAGGATTCGGCCAAGGCAGAGTTGCTGTATGGCCGAGCTATGGCAAAGATGCAGGGTACCTATTCGAGATCAAGCCATTTGTTTCTTTTCGGCCTTGGTAATTATATGTTCGACGTTTGGGGACCAAAGGGATTTTCAACATCGATGCGTAGGGCGTTTCTCAACACGTATTCCGATCGTGTTGCAACAGCCGCCCAGCCCGGACCTGAGCGCCCAACTCGATGTCAAATTGCCTACTTCGCGCCTTCGGTGCTCTCGCGCATTGACGAATATGTGCCAAATCAGTCGCTGCCCTTTAGACAGAATATTCAGACATGCACACCGTATCTTGCAAAAGAAATTCAGGAAATGACGCAGGCTAAAACGGGCCATGAGAAGCCAAAAACAGTCGATGAATTGGTCAGCGCGGCGAAAGATTCGAGCGACAAGCATTTAAAAGTAAACTATTGGCGCGAAGCTCTGGCGCTTCTAGAGAAAGAAAAGAAATACGCGGAGACAATTTCCTTGCTTGACTCGACGGACGGCGACGATTACAAGACGACCTCACCCATAGGTTGGGACAATTGGCGGGGCAGCGCAGCGTTTCAGGCTGCTTACGCCGCATTTGAGGCAAAAGATTTGCCAACAGCCTACCGAGTCATCGAGCAGACGCCGAAGAGAATCCGTCCGGAAGTGCGGATGCAACTCGCGAAGAAGCTAAAACCTGCAGGTGATAATCAGTTTTATATGGAAAACCTCGACGAGATGCGGAAAGAGCTTGATTCGTTAGAGATGTTGGATAAAGATGTTGCTGGTTTCTACAGGACGCTCGCTGGACTCTACCTAAAAGTGAGGCCGACCGACGCTGAGGCAATGTTTCGCAACGCGGTCAAATACATCAACAAGGCCGATAACGACAATCCAGATTTCGAGAACGACAAAGACTGGGCTCCTTTTTTTGACTATGTTCCGATGACAAGTGAACTTCTCGAAGCAGACGAACTGAGCATCACGAGTTCACTCAATAACCTCAGCTCCCGCCGAAGCCGCGTTCGATTAAAACTTGGATTTCTAGAGTCTTCGCTAAAAAAATATGTTGAGGCAAAGAAAAAGCTGGACGAATTGAAAAAGTCTCGTAAACCTAGCTCTCCATAGAAACTCCCCCAAAGATTAAACTCAAAACGGAGTTTTCATTTTCTGCTATCATGGAAATGCTGCATATTTGAGCAAAACCTAGTGATGCGGTTCGCGGTAAAAAGTTTTATTAC
>JBJXFZ010000120.1:0-14434 GCA_046154245.1 Pyrinomonadaceae bacterium | reverse complement strand
GTAACTTCTGCCGACCTCGGCGGAGCTCCGATTGCGATCACCAGAAACAATGCCGGTCCTTTGGCTGGTAATGTTGGATCAGTTATCCTGCCACGAGTCAGCTTGCGGCACGTTCGTGAAGATATTGTCAATGCCTACTCGCATCAGTGGATCGTGTCCTATGAACGTCTGCTCGGTCGAGACACGGCGGTTTCGGCGTCTTATTCAGGAACCTCCGGTAAGAGTCTTTACACGCTTGAAAACATCAACCGTACCGGAACCGGAACCAAGTACCTGGGAAGCACGGCGACGTGCCCTGGCTTGTCTGCGGTAAATCGTTTGAGCTGTCAATATTCGAATATTAACACTCGTGCTAATAACGGTTTCTCCAATCACCACGGCCTGACCTTTTCGTTGAGAAGCGGTAATTTCTTGAACAAGAACCTGACTTTGGCTACTTTTTATACTTACGCGCAGAGTAAGGATAATTTGAGTTCAACCTTCAGCGAATCGGGGAACAACTTCAACCTTGGCTTGCTCGACCCGTTCAATCCGCAGTTGGATTACGGCAACGCCGATTTTGACATCAGAAATCGTTGGGTAACTAACTTTATCTATGCCCTTCCGTTTGACAAGTATCTTGACGGAGCTGCCAAGACCCTTCTTGGTGGTTGGCAAATCTCGGGCATAGTCAACGTTCAAAGCGGGGCTCCATTTACGATCTATGATTGTACTGATGCGATTGCGACGGTTTGCAAACGGTTCGTGCCCATAACACCGGTTAGCTTTAATATAAGCAACGCGGCCGCAACCAGCGGTACAAACAGCTTTAATGTTTTGAACCTTTCAAATCAGAACTATGTAGCAATTGCCGACGCTGAAAATGGGCCATACCCTGACAACATGACCGCTCGTAATGCTTTCCGCGGACCGGGAAGCTGGAACGTAGATATGGCGGCATCAAAAACCTTCGCGTTTAGCGAAAGATATAAGTTAGTTCTGCGTGCAGATGCTAACAATCTCTTTAACCACGCGAACTTGGCTATCTATGGCGGTGAAGCGGATCTTGGCGCTTTCTATAATCCTTTAACGGATAGAACAGAAGGTGCATTCATCAATGCCGGTAAATTTGGCAGAAGGCAGATTGCGGTTGGCGCAAGATTTATTTTCTAGGTTGATTATTTCAGTTTAGATTTTTTGGGGAGCTTCGGCTCCCCTTTTTTGTTTTGTGTATTTCGCCTTTTGTCTTCATAATCTTTTGAGTGGCCGAACGTATTTACCGAGATTCCGTACACAACATCATCCGCGTCAACACCGACACGGATGAGGGACGACTTGTTGTTTCACTTATCGACACGCCGGAGTTTCAGAGGCTGCGGCGAATACGGCAGTTGGGGCTGGCGTATTTTGCGTATCAGGCGGCTGAGCATTCACGCTTTACGCACAGCCTCGGCGCGTTTCATCTTGCGGGGCGCGCTATCGCGAAGTTGCGCCTTTCGTATGACATACCGCCTGAGGCTCAGGTGGCGGTCAGGATCGCGGCTCTGCTGCATGACATCGGCCATGGCCCGTTTTCGCATGTGATCGAATCTATCCTGGGTTTTCATCACGAAGATTTTACTGTCCAAGCGGTGTTGAGTAATGAAACCCAGGTTGGAAAGCTTCTCGAAGATCACTCGCCTGAGCTACAGCAAAATGTTGCAAATGTTATTCGCGGAGATTTTAAGCCGCACGCACTCGGTCATCTTGTCTCGTCACAGCTCGATGTCGATCGGATGGACTATCTGCTTCGCGATAGCCTAATGACCGGTGCGAAATACGGCATTTATGATCTCGAGTGGATCATCAAATCCATTGAGATCAACGAAAAGGACGATCATCTATACATCTCGGCGCCGGGCATTTACGCTGTCGAAGACTATCTGCAGGCTCGTTACTACATGTACCGGCAAGTCTATTTTCACCGCACGCTGCGCTCGGCAGAGGCTGTTCTGCGTGTCCTGCTAAAACGAGCGCTTCATCTGCACGAGGACGGCGACGTTTGGTTTGAGAACACGACTCCCATGCAGAAGGTCCTTGCCGGTGAAAAGTTAGATCTCAAAGAGCACCTTGCGCTCGACGACACGGACGTGATGTTCAGCATAAAGCGTTGGCAGCATGCTGACGACAGCATACTCAGCGATCTAGCGTCGCGTTTTCTCGATAGACGCCTGTTCAAGGCGTTCGACCTCGACATGCCGGAGGACGTGCGTGCAGACTTTATCGCGGCGGCCCGCAAGGTTGTTGAGAACGCCGGCTTTGACCCGGAATATTATTTTGTCGAAGATAGCGCCGGCGACGCACCCTACTCTTTTTACTCGAAAGATGCCGGCCGGGCAAAAGATCTGATCTATGTCGAACATGGCTATTCGCGACCCTCTATCCGTGAGATCTCTGTCGTTAGCCCGGCAGTCCGCGGACTTCAGGAAGGTTATAGTATCCACCGCATCTGCTTTCCGGCAGAGTTAAAAGATGAGATCGGCAGGCTATATCACAGGTAACAACTCACAAAGACGCAACAGTCGCAGACAAAGAACAGAAATATTTAACCGCAGATGAAAGCAGATAACGGAGATCAAAGAACGTGGCAATGTGGATCACATCTGCGCAAATTTCGTTTATCTGCGGCGAAGATTCTGACTCTGCGTCTGTGTGTCTCAGTGTTGATTTTCTCTGCTCCGGTAATCGCGCAACGTGTCGTGGTTCTGACACCCGACAATGCAGAACAGAGCAAGGGGTTTGCCGCGAGCTTGAGAGAACGTCTCGAAGATAGAGTAAATTTGCTCGACGATGATCTAAGTCTGGCTGCCTATCAATCGATTTCACCGGCGACGCCATTCAATCTCACCACCACGGAGTCAAAGCTGATCGGTTCGGCGATAGGCTGCGATTTTTTTATTCTCGTAAGATCGGCGACGCAACGGCGAAGCGCATTTCGGCGTGATGAATATTACGAGGCATACGCACACGTTTTTGTCGTCAGTTCTCGCACCGGCAGACTTGCGTTTTGGAAGAATCACAAAACCGAAGCCGCAAAACCTGCTGTCGCGACGAAGCAGCTTGGTGAATCAGTTGATGATCTTGCAACGGAGATTGTCTCAAAAATAAAGATCGCGCAAACCGATGAACGCAGCGAGCCGACCGCTCCATTGATCGAGGAAGTGCCCGATGCAGATTCACTGCTCGCAAAAGATCTTAAGGCCCCGATTCCCTATCGCCGCATAAAGCCTGAATACACGACGGAGGCTGCTCTCTACGGAGTCACCGCGACCGTTGAGATACTCGTCGACACGGACGCACGCGGTGCGATCACGCGGTCTGAGATAGTTCGCTGGGCGGGTTTTGGCCTTGAGGGATCCGTAGAAAAAGCCGTACGAGCGATGAATTGGCGGCCCGCAATGCGCAGTGGTAAACCGTTGTCGATGCGTTTTTTGCTGCGATACAATTTCAAAAGACAAGAGAAGGAAGATCAGTAGTGAGAACTCTCATCGCATCACTTAGACTAGCAAAGTTTGTCGTAGCGACGCTGGGGCTCTATTCGTTCTGGTTTGTTGCTCGCATTTTCGTCCGCAACAAAATTCGTTGGCGGCAAACGATCTTTGCGGCGTGGGCAAAGAGCTTTGTCAGCATTTCAAAAATGAAGATCGAGGTCGTTGGCGCGCCGCCCGATCCGCCATTCTTCCTCGTGACAAATCATCTCAGCTACACCGACATCGCCGCGATTTGCTCCGTAGCGGAATGCGTGTTCGTCGCAAAGGCTGAGGTTGAGAACTGGTTTCTCGCCGGGCGGATATGCCGCGATATGGGAACTGTCTTCATTGACCGAAAGAACCGCCGCGACATTCCCCGGGCCGGCGAACTGATCATCGAGCGTCTCGACGCCGGCGAGGGCGTTACCGTCTTTCCCGAGGGGACGAGCACCGACGGCCGTGAAGTGCTGCCATTCAATTCGTCGTTTCTCGAGTTTGCCGCACGACGCGCGTCGCCGGTGAGCTACGCCGCGATAACTTACACGACACCCGACGGCGAGCCGCCGGCCTCAACAACTGTGTGTTGGGGCGAGAATATAGGTTTTTTCGATCATCTATGGCGGCTGCTACATCTTCGCAGCTACACCGCGATCATCACGTTTGGTGAATCGCCGGTTACCAACTCCGACCGCAAGCTGCTCGCCGCCGAACTGCACCATCGCGTGGGCGAAAAGTTTGTTCAGGCTGTAAAAAAATAAGGCCGGCAGCGATCGCTTCCGGCCTTCATAACGTTGAGATTGGTTCAGTTCAAGCGTAACCCTTACCGACGTGCGGGCTACTGTCACTATTCGTCCTCAACCTCGATCTTCATCGCTTCGTCGATGTCGAATTCCTCGACTGGTTCGTCCGCGACCTCTTCGTCGAGTATGCCGTCGTCAACGACCGGCATAGGCAGTTCGATGCCGCCGCGGATGAGGTCGCCCATCTGATCGAACTCATCCTCGGGCTTTTGATTTTCCGTTCCGTCTCTCGCGATCTCGACGTTGCGATAGTGCTTCATGCCGGTGCCTGCCGGGATCAGGCGGCCCATAATGACGTTCTCTTTTAGACCTCGAAGATAGTCGATGCGGCCCGAGATCGCTGCCTCAGTGAGCACCCGAGTCGTCTCTTGGAAACTCGCTGCCGAGATGAACGAGTCGGTTGAGAGCGACGCCTTTGTGATGCCGAGCAACAGCGGTTCGCCAACCGACGTCTGTCCTTTTTCGTCACGGACACGAGCATTCTCATCCTCGTAGCGGAAGCGATCAACCTGCTCCTCCATCAAAAAGTCGGTGTCGCCGACATCTTTGATCTTGACCCAACGCAGCATCTGGCGAACGATCACCTCGATGTGTTTGTCGTTGATGTTCACGCCCTGCAGACGATAGACCTCTTGAATTTCGTTCACGAGGTAGTTTTGCAGAGCACCGGTTCCGAGTACCCGAAGGATGTCGTGCGGATTTAGCGGACCGTCCATGAGCGGTTCGCCGGCACGCACACGGTCGTCTTCTTGTACGTTGATGTGTGTTCCGCGCGGAATGTCGTATTCGCGTTCGCTGCCGTCATCGCCGATGATGATGATTTTGCGTTTTCCTTTCGCGATCGGTCCGAATTTTACGACACCGTTGATCTCGCTCATGACAGCGGTTTCGCCCGGGCGACGAGCCTCAAAAAGCTCAACGACACGCGGCAGACCGCCGACGATGTCTTTTGTCTTGGTCGTCTCACGCGGGATCTTTGCGATGACGTCTCCCGCCTTTACGTTATCGCCGTCCTCGACGATAAGGTTTGCCCGGATCGGCATCTGATAAGTTTTGAGCACCTTGTTATTTGCGCTGCGAATCTCGAGACGCGGTTGGTTTTTCTCGTCCGAATCTTTAACGACGAGCCGCTTTTGCCCCGTGACCTTATCGATCTCTTCTTCAACGGTTTTGCCTTCTTTGAGATCCTGATACTTTATCTTGCCCGACTCTTCGGTCAGGATCGCAAACGTGAACGGGTCCCAAGTCACGAGCACGTCGTCCTCGGTTACCTTTTGCTTGTCCTTGACGTGTATCTGCGCACCGTAAACAACCTTGTAGTGAGCGACTTCGCGTCCGCGATCATCGACAAGCGCGATCTCGGATTGACGACGCAGAGAAACGAATTCACCCACGCGGTTCTTGATCACCTTCATGTCAGGGCCAAATTTGACCGTGCCATCCATCGCGGCCTTGTGCTGTGTCTCTTGTTCGAGCCGAGCGGTACCGCCGACGTGGAACGTACGCATCGTCAACTGTGTGCCCGGTTCGCCGATCGACTGTGCGGCAATGACGCCGACAGCTTCGCCGATCTCTACCGTTTTGCCGGTCGCGAGATTGCGGCCGTAGCATTTTACACAGACGCCGCGACGCGATTCGCACGTTAGAGCGGAGCGGATACGCACCTTTTGCAAACCCGAAAGTTGAACTTGCGAGCCGAGATCCTCGTCGATCTCAACGTTCGCTTTTACGATCACCGTACCGTCGACCGGGTCGATAATATCATCGAGCGAGGTGCAGCCGACGATGCGGTCACGAAGGCTCTCGACCTCTTCGCCGTTGCGAATGATCGCCTCGGCCCAGACGCCGCGGAGCGTTCCACAGTCGTCCTCTGAGACGATAACGTCCTGGGCAACGTCCACCAAACGACGTGTGAGATAGCCTGAGTCGGCCGTTTTTAGCGCCGTGTCGGCGAGACCTTTTCGCGCTCCGTGCGTCGAGATAAAGTACTGTAGCACGTCGAGGCCCTCGCGAAAGTTTGCGAGGATCGGATTCTCGATGATCTCGCCCGATGGTTTTGCCATCAGGCCGCGCATACCGGCGAGCTGACGAATCTGAGCTTCACTGCCTCGCGCACCTGAGTCTGCCATCACGAGGATCGGGTTTAGCTCTTTACGTTCTTTTTCGCGCTTGTTCATTGCCGCGAACATTTCTTTAGCAACGTGATCGGTTACATCGGACCAGATCGCGGTGACCTTGTTAGTACGCTCGAGATCGGTCATCGTCGCGTCTTCGTATTGTTTACGAAGCTTATCAACCTCCTTGAGAGCCTTTTCGATAATGCCCTTTTTCGACGTCGGCGTGACCATGTCGTCAATGCCGATCGAGACTCCGGCCTTCGTCGCGTGCAAGAAACCCATCGTCTTAAGATCGTCGAGCAACGCGACCGTCTGCTCGTGACCGAGCTTGAGGTGGCAAAATGTCACCAGGCTTTGCAGGCCCTTCTTTTTCATAACGCCGTTTACATACGGCAAGCCGTCGCGCGTTAGGCGCTCATTAAAGATCGCGCGGCCGACGGTTGTTTCGATAACCTGATCGACGTTTTCGCGCACGGTTGCACGCATCACATCCTGATTATTGTGCTCAGTCGTGAGGTCGATAAGATCGCCCTTCCAAAGCAGTCTGATCTT
This sequence comes from Pyrinomonadaceae bacterium, assembly GCA_046154245.1. Taxonomy (GTDB): domain Bacteria; phylum Acidobacteriota; class Blastocatellia; order Pyrinomonadales; family Pyrinomonadaceae; genus OLB17. Next base: position 7,477 of record JBJXFZ010000120.1, on the reverse strand, counting down.
TGTCTGTGTCTCAACAACACCGGCGTCGTGAGCAAGCAGCGCGTCGTCGATCGATGCAAATGCTTTGTTATCGCCGCGCATCTCGTCGCGGGCGAGCGTCAAATAATAACAGCCAAGCACAATGTCCTGGGACGGCACAGCAATCGGCTGACCGCTCGCCGGCGATAGCAGGTTGTTCGACGCGAGCATGAGAACACTCGCCTCTATCTGCGCCTCGGGCGAGAGCGGAATGTGCACGGCCATCTGGTCGCCGTCGAAATCGGCATTGAACGCCGTGCAGACGAGCGGGTGAATTTTGATCGCCTTGCCCTCGACAAGCACCGGCTCGAACGCCTGAATACCGAGACGGTGAAGCGTCGGCGCGCGGTTCAAAAGTACCGGGTGTTCGCGGATAACGTCTTCGAGAATGTCCCAGACGATCGGTTCCTGGCGCTCAACCATTTCGCGCGCCTGCTTGATCGTGGCGGCGTGTTGGTCACGCTCTAGCTTGTTATAGATAAACGGCTTGAACAGTTCGAGAGCCATCTTCTTAGGCAGCCCGCACTGATGAAGTTTCAGCTCGGGGCCGACAACGATAACCGAACGTCCCGAATAGTCAACGCGTTTACCGAGCAGATTCTGACGAAAACGTCCTTGCTTTCCTTTTAGAGTGCCCGAAAGCGATTTCAGCGGACGATTATTAGCACCACGAAGCACGCGGCCACGGCGTCCGTTATCAAACAGTGCATCGACGGCCTCCTGCAGCATTCGCTTTTCGTTGCGAACGATCACCTCAGGGGCGCGCAGCTCGATGAGTTTTTTCAAACGATTGTTTCGGTTGATAACTCGACGATAAAGATCGTTGAGGTCTGACGTCGCAAAACGTCCGCCGTCGAGGGGCACGAGCGGGCGAAGTTCCGGCGGAATGACCGGAATCACATCGAGGATCATCCACTCGGGCTTGTTACCCGAACGCAGGAACGAGTTCGCGACCTTAAGACGCTTGCTGAATTTTAGTTTTTTCTGCTGCGAAGTTTCGTCCTTCATCCGCAACCGCAGATCGTCGACGAGTTCCTCGACATCGATCATTTGGAGCAGATCCTTGATCGCCTCGGCGCCCATTTTAGCAACGAACCTGTTCGGATACTCACGTGTCATCTCACGAAAGCGTTCGTCGGTGAGCAGTTCCTTTTCCTTTAGATCAGGCACGTCGCCCGGATCGACAACGATGTAGGTCTCGAAGTAAAGGATCTTTTCGAGATCTCGCAAAGTGATGTCGAGAAGATGCCCGATACGCGACGGCAACCCCTTAAAGAACCACACATGCGAGCACGGGCTCGCCAAATTAATGTGGCCGAGCCGCTCGCGACGAACCTTTGATTGCGTAACCTCAACGCCGCACTTGTCGCAGATCACACCGCGATGCTTCATGCGTTTGTATTTACCGCAAAGACACTCCCAATCCGCTACGGGGCCGAAAATACGGGCGCAAAACAGTCCGTCGCGCTCCGGCTTGAAGGTACGATAGTTGATCGTTTCCGGCTTTGTCACCTCGCCGTGCGACCATGAGTGGATCTTCTCCGGGCTGGCAAGCGAGATGCGTATCGCTTCGTAATTTGCGGTCAGTTGTGTTTTATTGTCTTGATTAAATCGAAACATATTATTTTGAGTTTCAAGTTCCAAGTTTCGAGTTCCAAGTTTAAGTTCGTTCACGCAGCTTGCGACTCGGAACTCGAAACTTGGAACTTAAAACTATTTAGTCGACTCCTACCAGCGCATCGACGCCGGCGACGATCTCGTCAGGGTCGATCTGATCTTCCTGTATAAGTTCTACGTCGAGGCACAAGCTCTGAAGCTCGCGGACAAGCACGTTGAACGATTCGGGAATGCCGGGCTCGAAATTCGACACGCCCTTGACGATCGTCTCGTAGATCTTCGAGCGACCGGCGACATCGTCGGACTTGCACGTCAGCAACTCCTGCAGGATGTGCGCCGCGCCATAGGCCTCGAGCGCCCAAACTTCCATCTCTCCGAAACGCTGCCCGCCGAACTGAGCCTTGCCGCCGAGCGGTTGCTGAGTGATGAGCGAGTACGGGCCGATCGAGCGTGCGTGGATCTTGTCGTCCACAAGGTGCGACAGCTTGAGCATATAGATGTAACCAACGCACACCTTTTGCTCGAACTGCTCGCCCGTCAAACCGTCATATAGACGCGTCTTACCCGACGGGCCGACAGACGGCGGCAACTTGAGACGGTCGAATTCGGCATTTGCCTGACCGATGTAACCCTTGATCTCATCTTCGCTCGCACCGTCGAAAACCGGCGTCGCGAAATGCAGTCCCAAGACGCGTGCGGCCCAACCCAGATGGGTTTCGAGGATCTGACCGACGTTCATACGACTGGGAACGCCAAGCGGATTTAGCACGATCTCGACCGGAGTTCCATCCGGTAAATAAGGCATATCCTCCTCAGGCAGGATGCGTGCGATGACGCCCTTGTTACCGTGACGGCCGGCCATCTTGTCGCCAACGCTCAACTTGCGCTTCATGGCGACAAAGACCTTTACCATCTTGATCACGCCCGGCGGCAGTTCGTCACCTTGTTTTAGCTTCGTGATCTTTTCGTCGTAAATGTCGCGAAGAATGTTGATCTGACGATCGGTACGCTGCTCGTATTCCTTTACCTCGTTGGCAGTGTCGATGCGACCTGACGCAACCTCGATCTTGCGAACAAGCTTCGAGTCGATCTCGGCGAGCAACTCACGCGTAACCGTCGTACCTTTTTTGACGATAACCTCTTTGCCGTCTTTTAGATCGGCGGCAAGTTTGCGGCCCTCGAACAACTCGAAGATCCGCTCGTCACGCTGCTCTTGAAGGATGCGAATTTCGTCTTCGAGATCGCGGTGAAGAGCTTCCTCCTCAGAGCCCTCGATGTTCAAGCTACGCTCGTCCTTATCCTGGCCTTTACGCGTAAAGATCTGGACATCGACGACCGTGCCGTCGATTCCCGGGGGACATGTCAGGCTGGCATCTTTTACATCGCCGGCCTTTTCGCCAAAGATCGCTCGCAGAAGTTTCTCTTCCGCGGTCAGCTGCGTCTCACCCTTTGGCGTGACCTTACCGACGAGCACGCTGCCCGGTTTAACTTGTGCACCGATACGGATGATGCCGCTCTCGTCCAAGTCGCGGAGCATGTTCTCGCCGATGTTTGGTATATCGCGGGTGATCTCCTCAGGGCCGAGCTTTGTGTCACGAGCCTCGATCTCAAGCTCCTCGATATGGATCGACGTGTAGTAGTCGTCCTTTACGAGACGCTCGCTCACCAGGATCGCGTCCTCAAAGTTGTAGCCGCGCCACGGCATGAACGCTACGAGCACGTTGCGCCCCAAGGCAAGCTCGCCACGATCCGTACATGGGCCGTCAGCGATGACCTGGCCTTTCTTTACACGCTCGCCTACATCGACGATCGGACGTTGGTTGATGCAGGTGTTTTGATTCGAGCGCTTGAACTTAACAAGCGAATAAATATCCGCCGTTACCTCGCGCGAGATCGTACCGTCGACCTGATGATCGGCTTTGACGATAATGCGTTCACTATCGACAAAATCGACGATGCCGTCGCGTTTTGCAATAACAACCGCTCCGCTGTCGCGTGCGGCAATCTTCTCCATGCCGGTGCCGACATACGGCGACTCGGCGCGAAGCAGAGGAACCGACTGACGTTGCATGTTCGAGCCCATGAGCGCTCGGTTCGCATCGTCATTCTCGAGGAATGGGATCAGCGACGCTGCAACCGAAACGAGCTGTTTAGGGCTGACGTCCATATACTGGATCTCCATCCTGTCAGCGGTAATAAACTCGCCTTTTTGACGCGAGGCATTTCGCTCGTTGATAAAGTTACCCTTCGTGTCGAGCTCGAGGTTCGCCTGACCGATGATATAGCGATCCTCTTCCCACGCCGTGAGATAAAACGGCCAAGGTTCGTAATCCGCCTCTTTGCCGCCTTTGATCTTTTTATTCGCGGCCTCAACGGCCTCGAGCGGCACGTGTTCACCGGGTTTGAATTTCGTGTCGCCGCCATTATGAACACGAACGTACTCGATCACGCGGCCGTCCTCGACCTTGCGATACGGCGACTCGATAAAGCCGAACTCGTTGATCCGGGCAAAGCACGAGAGCGACGAGATGAGGCCGATGTTTGGGCCCTCAGGCGTCTCGATAGGACAGATACGGCCGTAGTGGGTCGGGTGAACGTCGCGAACTTCGAACCCGGCCCGCTCACGCGACAAACCGCCTGGTCCGAGGGCGGACAAACGACGTTTGTGCGTAATTTCGGACAGCGGATTTGTCTGATCCATGAACTGCGAAAGTTGTGACGAACCGAAGAACTCACGAACAGCCGCCGTCACCGGCTTAGCGTTGACAAGATCGCGGGGCATCGTCGTGAACATGTCCTGTTGAATCGACATCTTCTCCTTGATCGCTCGCTCCATACGCTCCAAGCCAATGCGGAACTGATTTTCAAGCAGCTCACCAACCGCGCGAACGCGGCGATTTCCGAGATGGTCGATGTCGTCCTGCGTGTAATGCTCACTGTCGCGCTTCATGCGAAGAACATAATTGACAACGTCAAGGAAATCCTGCGGAGCGAGTAACGGATCGGTGATCCGGTCAAAGTCAGGCCGGGCCATCTTGATGTTGAACTTCAAACGTCCAACCCGCGACAGATCGAACCTGCGCGTGTCAAAGAACATCCCTTCGAGCAGCCTATATGCGGTCGGCACTGTCGGCGGATCGCCCGGGCGCATCTTCCGGTAGATCTCGAGCAAAGCATCGACGGGCTTCGATATCGGATCTTTTTTCAAGGTCGCAGAAATGATCTCGCCGATCACATCACGCTGCGGGAAGAAGACCGAAAATCCCTTCACACCCTCTTCGACCATCTGCTGAAGCATACCGGCCGTGATCTCGGCATTCGACTCGGCAATGACTTCGCCGGTTTCCGTGTTGACGATGTCGTCGAGAGCAAAGGCTCCTTCGAGATCGCCGGCAGAGATCTGAACACGATCTTTCTTCAAGCGCCGAAGGTCGGCGATTGCTGCCTTTGTAACTTTTTTACCTTTGCGGGTAATTTCTTCGCGCTTATCCTTAATGTCCTCTTCGGCCCGCATGCCGGCTAGATGCGTGTCGCCTTCTTTTTTGACCTTAACGAAGAACTTGCCCTTTTCAGTAACAACTTCATCTGTTGCGTAAAATAACTTTAAGATCTCAGCGTCTGAATATTCGGCGTTCTTGACGATCTCCTCGAGAATGCTGTCCGAGACGGTCTTCATGTCGATCTGCGGATTGAGCCACAGGCCGAGAGCACGCAAAAACACCGTCGCCGTGAGTTTTCGCTTGCCAAGCCGACAATGCAGGATGCCCTTCTGATCGTATTCAAACTCGACCCACGAACCGCGATACGGAATTATCTTTGCGAGAAATTCGTCGCGATCGCCCTTAAAGAAAACGCCGGGCGAGCGGTGAAGCTGCGACACGATAACGCGCTCGGTTCCATTTATGATGAACGTGCCGTTGTCCGTCATCAGCGGGATCTCGCCAAAGAAAACGTCCTCTTCCTTAATGTCGCGGATGGTGGAGACATTGGTGTCCGGGTCTTTGTCGTAAACCGTCAGACGGATCTTTACCTTAAGCGGAACGCTGTAAGACATGCCGCGCTCCTGGCACTCCTGCTGGTCATGCTTGTGCTTTAACCCAACCGGCTCACCGCAGTTGTTGCAGAGATTTGGGCGGACGGCATTGAACGTGCCGCAATTTTTACAGAGCACTTCGGCCGGATTGAACGGGTCGACCTTGATCTTCGCCGAGCAATTCTTACAGTTTGCACGCAGGTGTTCGAGGCCTTCGAGGTTACCGCACTTGCACTGCCAGTTGCCGATCTGATATTCGACGTACTCGAGGGTGGCCGTTTCGCGAAAATCCGAAACCGGAAAGATCGACGAAAAAACCGACTGCAGCCCGATAAAGTCACGTTCCTCCGGGATCAGGTCCATTTGCAGAAAGCGATTGTATGACTCGCGCTGAACCTCGATCAGATTCGGAATTTGGGCCGATGTATAAATCTTTGAGAAATCCACACGCTCGGGAGATTGACTTGTTCTAACGCCAAGTCCGTTTGAGCTGTTTTGAAGAGGATTATTAATCATATCGTTAAGTAAAAGTGCTTACCAAAAAGCTGTTGATTTTCGCGAGCGTTGCTGTTACGATTCACGGTGAAAGTAACAAGGGCTCTCGGTGTCCGCTCGTCAAAGACAGCAAATGCGGCCAAGGGTAAAGCTTACCCAGACCGCTTTTTCAGCAGCATTTTTTGCTTGTCTGAATTTCCGAGCGTGCCGAAATTGACACCAACTCTCCACTTTGTTTGCGATCCACTCGCGTCTAAAACCACCGAGAAACTATTCTCTTGCAATAGTTTACCGCTTTCCGACCAATCGGCTGACTCACACTCCAAAAATTAGCTATAGAGCGCGAACCCAAAAGTATAACAGGGTAATGCTGCTAACACAAAATGTGGGGCGCAAGCTTATTGAGCCTCGCGCCCCGCTCAGTTTGAGTTACTTGACCTCAACCGTAGCGCCTGCTTCGGTCAATTTTGCTTTGATCTCTTCGGCTTCGGTCTTAGAAACGCCCTCTTTCAGCGCCTTCGGTGCACCGTCGACAAGATCTTTCGCTTCTTTGAGGCCGAGACCCGCAACAACTTCACGAACGACCTTAATGACAGCGATCTTGTTGCCGCCGGCAGCAGAAAGGACAACGTCAAACGAATCCTTCTCTTCTGCAGCAGCTCCGCCGCCGTCACCGCCCGCTCCTGCGGCAGCGACCATAACCGGCGCGGCAGCCGCAGCGGCCGAAACACCAAAGACCTCTTCGAGCTCTTTGACCAATTCGGACGCTTCGAGAAGTGACATTCCCTTCAAATACTCAATTACATCTTCTTTTTTTATTGCCATGACTTTTTCTATCTCCTGTTTAGGGTTCTTCTATTTAATCTGCCGCTAGAACCCAGGGACGCACAAAAGAACGGGTTGCATCACCTTTCTTCGCTCGTCCGAAACCGTTCGTGCCTGACAAACACAAACGCTCGTTTTCCTTGAGTACGGCTTTTTGCGGACATCGGCCCGCAATTCCACATTCGAAATTTCAGCTCTAAAAGACGCGACCTGAAACGTCAAAAAACTTTATTCTGCCTTCTCCTCAGTCGGAGGTTCATCCGCGGGAGCTTGATCGGCCGGAGCTGACTCAGCCTCGACCGCCGGCGTTTCTTCTGCCGGAGCGGCCTCAACGGGTGCCTCGACAGTTTCAGCGGCCGGAGCTTCTTCGGCCGGCGCGGCCTCAACGGGTGCCTCGACAGTATCAGCGGCCGGAGCCTCTTCCGCCGGAGCGGCCTCAACGGGTGCCTCGACAGTTTCAGCCGCCGGAGCTTCTTCGGCCGGCGCGGC
>JBJXFZ010000119.1:0-28609 GCA_046154245.1 Pyrinomonadaceae bacterium | reverse complement strand
CAGCACGTGCCGCAACGCAACGAGATCTTTTTGGGCGAAAATCGCGGCAATCTTCCGCTATTTTCACGAACGGTTATCGACGCCGGCGCCGATCTGGTCATCGGTCACGGCCCGCACGTCATGCGTGGCATGGAGCTCTATAAAGACCGGCTGATCATGTACAGCCTCGGCAATTTTTGCACCTACGGATGGTTTCAGCTTGCGGGCGAGACGGCACTCACCGCCGTCGTAGAAGTAAAGATCGATGCCGAAGGTAGATTCATCAGCGGCAAGATTCACCCCGGCAAACAAGAGGGACGCGGCTTGCCCGTCCCGGACGACACAAAGACGGCTATAGGGCTGCTGCGCAATTTATCGACGACCGACTTCCCAACCTCGGCGCCAAAGATAGCCGACGACGGCACGATCAGCCCCAAATAAACCTACATTGTCGTATCGGCGAGATTCGATTTGTATTTCGTGTTGGTCTGCCGGTCGTTCATCTCGATATAGATGTAGCTCGGCGGGATCTGACCGACCGGCAGTGCAAACCAGATGCTGTTCAGATCGTCGGCCTTGGTTAGGGCGCAAAAACCGTTCAATCTCTTGCCGCTTTGATCGAAAAGATCGACCCATGTGCGCGACGCGTTTGTGTTTAGTCCGCAGGGCGGTAAGGCGGGAGCTGCCGCAAATATCGCGTCGGGATATGCGGTCGAATTGAATACAAAATACCTGTACCTGATAAAGTCTCCGCCCGATGCCGTGTAATACTCTTGCCCGCCGAATACCAGAACCGGGTTCGGAAGAGTCTTCTGTGCCGAAATCGAACCAACCGTGACCAGCGTTAATGCTCCGCAAAAAACAAAAGCAAACGCAAACGCGAATATTCTTTCCCTCATTATGGTCTCCTTTATTTTGGTGTGTTGACTACGGACGAATATACTCTCGACGTGAGCGAAATACAAGCCACAAAGGTTGCGTACAAGAATGCTACTTCTCAGCGGCAGCTTTCTCGATCTTTGCGATTATCTTGGCGACGCGATTTCGGGCCATCAACGGTAGGCGCTCGTCGGTTGAAATTTGCGTGAGGAATGGCAGCAGATGCGGCGGGTCGGCGATCTCGTTGCGCCCCAGGTAGCCATCGAGCGCGTCGATGAGACTCGGAGTGAACAGCGGTTGATTTTCGCGAGCGAGCGCGAACTCAAACTTCCAAGTATATTCGTTTGCGATGGCCCGATAGGTGTCCATCAGCGATTTCGCGTGTTTATTCTCTGTCCAGTTGTATTTGGCAGTACGAGTTTTGCCCGTCCGGTTTAACGTGATGGTGACGTTCCCCATGTTTGAGAAGTCCTTTGAATACTGATAGTCCTCGGTCGAGTCAATAAAGTTGAGAGCGCTAAACGCTCCTTTTAGCTTCTCAACTGTCGCCGCAGATAGTTCGATCGGGTCGTCGAGTCCCGATGTATCGGGATCAAAGTTGTCTTTTTTGAACCAGATCCGCCCTTTGCCAGCATCGTCGTGCTCGATCTTTATGTTCGAGTAAACAAACCCAGGCCGATCAAACGTGTAAACATAAACCGGCTCGTAGGTTTGTGCTTTTGTCGCGACCGCGCCAGTGTCTCGCGAATTCGTCTTGCCATCATTCTCGCGTTCGTTCTTTTTCGGCGGCGTTTCGGTAATAGTCTCGGGCGTGGGCTGAGGAGTTGCGGTGACGGCGGGTTTTTTCGGAGCGGTCTTTTTTGTTGTCTTGCGTTTTGTGGTTTGAGCGAAAAGAGTGAGCGGCAACAACGCGATCACTACACACAAAACAAATTTGGAACTCGATCTCATCAGCGTTAGTCTAGCCAAAAATTCTGAAATACGGCAATTCAACGGCTGATCTTTGATGCGCGATTGTACCGTAGAGTTTGGACGTTCTCTTTGCGTTTTTCACTGCTTTGCGGAAAAAAACGATTATTTCACGCAAAGACGCAAAGAACGCGAAGTCAAGAAAGGGGACATTGTATAAGCTTATTCGAACTTGACCGATACGATTTTCGAGACGCCGGGCTCCTGCATGGTGACACCGTAGAGTGCGCGGGCGGCCTCCATCGTTCGTTTGTTGTGGGTGATAACGATGAACTGCGTTTTCTCGGACATTTCGGCGATCTTCGCGGCAAAGCGGCCGACGTTTGCATCGTCGAGCGGTGCGTCGACCTCATCGAGCAAACAGAATGGCGACGGACGATATTTGAAGATAGCTAGCACGAGCGAGATCGCGGCCATCGCTTTTTCGCCGCCCGAAAGCAGTAGGATATTTTGGAGACGTTTTCCCGGCGGCTGAGCAACGACCTCGATGCCGGCTTCGAGAATGTCGTCAGATTCCATCAGCGTCATCTGACCTTGCCCGCCGCCGAACAGCTCCTGGAAGAACTGCGAAAAGTTCTCGTTGATCGCCTCGAAGGCGTTCCTGAACCTCTCGCGCGAACGCTGCTTGATCTCGCGGAGCGCTTCTTCGGTCGCGGCGATGCTTTGGATAATGTCTTCGCGCTGTGACGTGAGGAAAAGATGCCGTTCCTCGGCCTCGCCGAGCTCCTCAAGTGCGAGCATGTTGATCGCGCCAAAATTCTCAAGTTTTTGTCGAAGCTCGTCTGCCTGCCCACGCGCGTTCTCGAGAACGAAATCTTCCGCCGGCAAAGTTTTATCAACGAGTTCGGTGAGCGACATGTTTAGCTCTTGCTGACAATGTTCGGCGATGTTCTCGAGCCTGGTCACGGCCTCGGCCTGGGCGACCTCGGTCTCGGCCCGTGCATTGCGTGCCTCGGCCGCTTTGCGGTTAAGTTCGCCAAGCTCTTCGCTCATCTTGTCCGAAGCCTCGCGTGACTTTGTCAGAGCATTGACAGCGTCGGTGACTTCGCGCGTTTCACGCGTCATCTCGTCGCCGGCCGAGGCGATGCGGTCGGTGATCGCGGTGATCTCGTTGTGCAGAGTTTTGATCTTGGTGTCCGACTCGGTGAGTTCGAGATTTGCAATAGCGAGTCGTGACTCGAGTTCGCGCGCCTCGTTCTCAACGCGGCGAAGTGCGGATGCCGCAGCTCGGCGGCGCTCGTCAGACGTCGCGGCGATCATTCGTTTTTCGTTCAGGATCGAGCTTGCCTCGCCGGTTTTGTGGCGAGCAGATGTGACCTCGCCGGCGATCTGCGTAAGTGCTGTGGTTGCCGCCATGCGCGCAGCTTCGGCCTCGGTCCGCGAATCTCCGGCCTCGCTTCGTTTGCCCTCCAGATCGGCGATCTCGTTCTTAACTTGAGCAGTCTCATCCGCGACAACCTTGCGATGGCGCTCGGCACGCTGAATTTCCTCGTGTGCGGCGTGGGCCTGTATCTGAAGGCCGTGAATGCCGCGATCGACCTTGATTATCAGCGACTGAAGATCGACCGTCTTACTCTCGAGATCGACAAGCGACGCGCGCGACATCTCGGTTGCGTTCTGCGACGCTTCGAGCAGCGACGAGAGCCGCGAGCACTCGCCCTCCAATTCGTGCAGCTCACGCTTAAATGCGAGCAGAGATTCGTTCTTGCCTTCCGCATTTCGGTTGCCGCCGATGAGCAGGTGGCCGCCGAGCAACAGGTCGCCGTCAAAATTTACAAGTGTCTCGCCGTCTAAAGCTCCCCTCCTGCCGGAGGAGGGGTGGCCGCCGGTTTCGGCGGACGGGGTGGCGGGAGCGTTAAAGTCGTGAACAAGGCGCGCCGACATCTCGCGAGGGAAGATCTGTCTGAGCACATTGGCAACCTCATGTGAGACGCCTAGATGATCGGCGATCGTGTCGCCCGAATTCGCGTGCTCTTTTCGTTCTGCCTTTCCGCCGCCAGGTAAAACTATCAATGCGGTGCGGCCTATTTCGTTCGACCGCAACCAAGCCGTTACGCGCCGCGCCTCGTCAAGCGACTCGACAATAACGGCTTCAAGCAGCGGGCCAAACAGCATCTCGACCGCGGTCTCGGCCTGCGGTGTCACGTTTAGTCGATCGGCCAACACGCCTGCGAGCCGTACGCCAATATTCTCGGCTTCGGCAAAGAGTTTTTGTACGGGCGGCGTGTAAACGGCGCGTTTCTCTTCAAGTTCGACGAGGGTCGCCAGCCGATGCCGCTTTGCCGAGTGTTCGTCTTGCAACTCGACAAGTTTGCCTTCAGCATCACGCAACGCGGCGCGTGCATGAAGCGTCGCGGCAAGCAGTTGTTCCTTTTCTTCATTCAGCTCGACGAGTTTTTTCTCCTCGGCGGCAAGATGTTCCGCGAGTTCGTCAGCGTGTTTTTGATTTGCCGTAAACGTCTCGTCGGCGTGTTTTCGCTCCCGATCGAGACTGTCGAGCCGAGTTTGAAGGCGCGTCAGATTGCCGCCAACTTGACGCCCTATCTCGTCAAAACGCTCGGCCGCAGCCGTGTGCTGTACGAGATCGCTGCGCAAAGTTTCGATCGAGATCTCTATCGCGGCCAGTGCGTCCGCCTCGCGCCGGTGATCGTCCTCGGCGGAGCGCAGACTCGCTTCTGCCTTTGCGTGTTCGGCAGCTTCGTGCTGCTCTTCTTCTTTTAGGCGTTCGAGTTCACCGCCGAGCAGCTTGAAGCGCTCTTCGGCGGCTGCGATCTCGGTACGCAGAGTTTCGCAGCGGGTATTCAGACTGACGATCTGATCTGATTTATAAAGGTGCTCACGTTCGGCACGGTCGCGCTCAAGGGCGTTGTTTGCGTGGATCTTGCGAACTTCTGCAAGGTTTTCCTCAGCGGCCCGTGCGGCTTGCGTCGATTCGCGCTGGCCTTCTTCTTTTGCCGTAACTTGCGCCGCGAGATCGGTTTCGACCGCCTCGGCCTCGGCGAGTCGTTTCTTAAACTCATCTGAAAGTTCGGCGAGATGCTTGCCCTCGGCTGCGTAGAGCTGATGGAGCAGCTCGCGAAACTCCTCCTGCAAGATCTTGAATCTACGCGTCTTAGCCGCTTGCCGACGCAGCGAATTCACACGCGTTTCAACCTCGGAAACGATGTCGAATATTCTTGCGAGGTTTGTTTTTGCGGACTCGAGCCGCGTCTCGGCGGCACGCTGACGTGCGCGGAACTTTGAAATTCCCGCAGCTTCCTCGATCAGGCTGCGGCGGTCGGCGGGTTTTGCCGAGAGAATTTGTCCGATGCGGCCTTGCTCGATGATCGCGTAATGTGCACCGGAGAGACCCGTGCCGGCAAAAAGATCGGTAATGTCGCGCAGGCGGCACGATTTGCCGTTTAGTTGATATTCGCTCTCGCCGGACAGATAAAGGCGACGTGTGACAGAAACTGCCTCGCCCGGTGCAAAGTCGAGTGCGAATGAGCGCGGCCGCCAGTGCCGTTTTGTCTTAACGCGAGTCTCGATCGGCTGTGTCGAGCCGACGGCCAGAGCCTTGACGGTCTCGACAGATTCGGTCTCGATCACCGTTTCGTCATGAAAACCATTGCCATTGCTGATTGCGGATTGCGGATTGCGGATTTCAAGTGGTGCCGCATCTCTGTTTGCTTCGACGACAGCGAGCTGCTCTGCCTCAAAGTCCTGCGGGTCGATTTCTGACATATCGACGGCAGAGTCGTCGATCTCGCTCAACGTTTCGTCGATGTCCTCGAGTTCGTTCTCGTCAACGTCAAAGACCGAGTCGTCGCGTACCAGATGCAGCACAACCTCGGCCATGCCGCCGGGCTTTCTGCTCTTTGTGCCGGCAAAGACGACGTCCTTCATCTCGCCGCCGCGCAGAGATTTAGCCCGCTGCTCGCCGAGCACCCACGAGATCGCGTCCGACACGTTCGATTTGCCGCAACCGTTTGGCCCGACGACCGCCGTTATGCCATTTCCTGTAAAAACGACCTCGGTGTAATCGGCGAAAGACTTAAAGCCGGTGATTTCTAAACGCTGGAGCTTAAACATTCTATAGTGCTCTTAACTGAGGAAAGCACTATATTTTGTTGTATTTAGGGTGCAAAAGTCAAACAAAAAGGAACGGAAAACGGATAGCGGAAAGTGGAAAATAATAAGAACTAATGCAAAATTCTATCAGACTGATTCCAGCTTTCAGTTTTGAGATTTCCATTTTCCGTTGATCAGATCATCTCCCGTCCGACATCGCGAAGGCCCTGCTGTTCAGCGCGTTCGTTGTCGAGTTCGGTGAGAACGTCGAGAAGGAAGTTTGTATTGCTCGAAACCGTGATAACGACGGGGAACTCTTTTGCCGATGTTGAGAATTCAAATGTGCCGCTGTTTATCTCGATGATCTCGCGAAAAGCCATTACGCCGTTGTGGCCGTTGCACTCGGCATCGACGATCTTGCCCTCGTTAAAGGCTACGTTTGCGAGATGCAGGTCGGATTTTATGACCAAAAGGCCGGTCATTTTTGAGTTCTCGATCACCTGAACAGCGTCAAAAACGCTCACATAAGCAAGATTGCCCGCGAAGGTGACATCGGTGCGAACCATCTGCGGCGAACGGTCTCGCTCCAGTGCGAAATCGGGTCGGCGAGCACGGCGAATCGCTTCGAGGCCCGGTGCGACCGATATTCGTGGGTCGAGCAGCTTTGCCTCCTGCAAACGATCATATGCGAGATCGAAATCCTCGCGGGCGATGTACAGGCTGACCAATGCCAGGCATTGCCTCGCGGCTTCGTTCAGGTTCTTTTGCTTTACACAGATGTCGCGCATCTTCTCGCGGAGCGCGATCGAGCGCGGGCTACGCTCGAGCGACGAGCGCAGCAGATCGAACGCCTTCTCGGGCGACGAGTACTTTACAAAAAGATCGGCGTCGAGCAACAAAGACTCGATCGTTGTCTCGGTCATCGGCACATGGGGCTCAGTCAAAACCTGGTTCATAAGAGTTAGGAAGTGGTTTGAACAAAATTGTTCAACATCTAAATCTAGCACAGCACAACGCGAGTCGTCACCAAGAATTTCCCTAAAAGCCGCGTTTATTCAGCAAAAAGGCCGCTCATACGAGCGGCCCCAAGCTAATTTAATCTAGTCGTCAAGCTAAAAGTCGAGCCTCATGCCAAAACGAATTTGCCTCGGTCTCAGCGCTCGTGTTGGAATCAGGAACTCATGCGTCTCAAATGTAGCTTTGTTGTTTTGTCGGAAGATCGTCGTTCCAACGGGCGGGAGACAGGCAGTACTGGTGCTCGGATTACAAGTTAAGGTCGGATTTGACTGAACTCCAAAAGTTGAATAATCAATGAACCCTGACCCAAAACTAAAAACCTTTGCATTAAGCAAATTGTCAAACTCCACGGTCGGTCGCAGCCGAAAACGTTCGCCCATCTTCCATTCGCGTGTAACACTCATGTCAAATGTCCAAAAGATCGGTCCGGTTCCAGCGTTTCTCGGGAGATTGCCACCTTTCGCGCCGATGGGCTGCAGAGAAAACTGCGAAAGTAATGCGGTTGGAACCGGCGAACCCGGCTTTCGCCACTTGATGTCTTTAACGTCACCGCTGAAGTTCATTCGATCATTAGCTAGATCGTCCAGATTCCTGTCAATTCCGCTGTAGCTTAGATTGAACGGTGCCGAACTGCCAAACCTAAACAGAGGTGAAAGCCTTACCTTCCCAAGCCAATTGGGCATATTGAACGAACCAGAGATCGCAATTCTGTGACGCCTGTCCTGCAATGCCCGCGACCACTCTCGGCCAAAGTCTCCATTGATCTCCGCATCCGAGGTGTTATTTAATCCGTCGTCCCTCGCCTTCGAGAGGGTGTATGCAATACGAAAGTTACCGCTAAAACCCATACCATACTGCTTGAATCGGCTTCGAAGCTCCAAGATAAGACCCTGATAGAAGGACTTACGATCAGAAACTAATAGCTGTTGCTGCGTGAGCGTATCGTTATTCGGGTTGCCGTCGTGTCTTACAGGTCGAAACTGATTGATCGCCTGCAATGCGATGCCGAGCGGTGCGGTTGAACCCTCGCTCGGATTTATTGTATTCAGGTTAATGTGACAGACGGTGGTGGACGATGTGCAAACGGTCGTCCCGTTTTGTGTTGTGGTGTTGCCAATATTGTCTGACGGGTTGCCAAGATAAAAGTTATACGTTGTCGTGCCAAGGGGAAACGATCTGCCGTTCAGGTATGAAGTCCAATCGGTGAAGCTGGTGCCGAGCAAACGGTTAGCGATCGCCAGACTTGGCGAATTAGGGTTGAATTCGCCCCACAAATGCACAGCTTTATTCCACGTGTAGTTTGCCTCAAAAACAAAGCCCTTTGCTATTTCGCGTTCGAAGCCGAGGTTAAACTGATAACTTTCAGGTATCTTTAACGTTTTAGCATCGACGAATCGTGTGAAACCATCATTGCCGCTCGTAAAGCCCTGTCCCGCGGTTCCACCGTTCGCGATCAAAATCGGGTTGACGAAATTTCTTAGCTGTTGTGACGAGGTAAATCCGTTAGGAAAGTTACTTGCAATCGCCAGCAAAACTGCCTTTCGAGTCACATTTGTATTAGTAGTGGTGCCGATATTGTTCGTATCGAATGCTTCCAACTGACCGCCAATAATGAAATCGTCGATCGTTCTCAGAAGGACCCGATTATAAAAAATACCACCGCCAAAACGAATTACGCCCGTGCCTTTTTTGAAAGGGTCCCATGCGATTCCGAACCTCGGTCCAAAATTATTGTTGTCGGCCAGCACTTTTTCCTTTTCGTACCGCAATCCGACGTTAACGGTCAGGTTGCGGGTCACGCGTGATTCATCGTTAAGAAATACACTCCAATAGGTATTTTTGACGGTAGAACTAGTTCCAAAATTGTGACGGTAGCGTGTTGGTTGATTTAAGAGATAATTCTGGACTGCCTGCAAAGTCGAACCTGTTCCTGTGCACGTAGGAGCTCCACCTACACAGTGGGTCCCGTTCCCGAAATTATAAGTTCCCGTTGCGTCGCCTTGATCGAGGTTGAAGGAATTAACTCTCTGAAAGTCAAAGCCAAGCTTGAAGGTATTTGATTTAATAATATGGGTAAGCGAATCCTGAAACTGCCATCTCTGCTCACGCCGTTTGTCTACGAACAACCCTCGGGCAGAATTCGATGCGGTTGAATTGCCGGCAATCAAAGTTCTCCCACTGTTCGACGTAGCTACCAGCGGGTCGGTGTAGCTGATCAACACGACCGGCGCTGCAGGATTAGCAGCTTCGTAACTGGGAAGGTACCGGGACCATTGCATTCGAAATTGGTTAACGGTATTCGCGCCAAAAACATGATTGTCAGTAAAGTTGAGGCCATCCGTATCCGCACTCGTTCCTTGTAGAGCTTCTTCCAGACGCGTTGTCGAAGCAACATTCTGCCGTTGGTTCCTTTTGCGGCCAAGCTGCAAGCCAACCGTCAAGTCGTTGTTTTTCGAAAGTCGATGATCGATCCGTGCTGTAAATGTATGATTTTTGTTCGGGGTTTTTACGAATTGCTGATAACGAGAAATAAAAGCAGCATTCGTTCCGCATGTGGTACCTGCGTTCAGGTTTTCGCAAAAAGTGGTAGTCGAAGTAGGGGCGGGAAGAGAAAATCGCGAATTTGTTCCAACCGGCACAAAGGCGTCGATCAAAGTCGTATCGTCTAAATTATCGTATTCATAAGCGATGGAAAAAAAAGTTCTATTGCGTCCATTATAAATAGATCTGCCTTCGCCAAAGGGAAGTATCACGGGGCCGCTGAGCGTGAAGCCAGGAGTGAATTGAACAAAATCAACTCTCCCTAATGGCTCACGAGCTATATTTTGCGCAAGTCTGTTTTGGTTAGTTACGTTTGTGCCGGTTCCCGAACCGCCGTTGTAAGTAAAGGAATCGTCGATCCTAAAGGTCGTTAAATTGTTGTAATAAGTATTCGCGTTCCAGTTATCGTGTTTCACAAATAGAAAAGCACGACCGCGAAATTGATTTCCGCCGGCCCTGGTTCTGAGGTTAATGCGGCCGCCCGATGCGCGTCCATACTCGGCAGAGAATTGATTCGTGATTACCTGAACTTCGGCTATCGATTCCAGCGACGGCGTGAAACGGCTATTTGCCGCTCGGTCATCGTTATTATCCAGCCCATCGATCGTTAAGTTGTTTGAGTATGAGGCCCCGCCTGAGAGTGAGAAGTTTCCTTGTTCAGTCGGGGGCGGGCGATTATCTGCATTTCTATCCTCAGCTAGATCACGAGTTGACAAGGCTTCTTCCGAAGTGCCACCAAGAGTTAAAACTAGATCGAGCGGGTTCCGTGTGCTGTTCGGAATTTCCTCGATCTCTCTTTCCGTGATCGTGCCGCCGACGATCGTTCGGGTTGTGTCAACGGCGGGGCCGTCGTCGCCCGTTACGGTGACCGTTGTTTCGGCGCGGACATCCGCGGGCGAAAGTTTAAAATCCTGTTGCACGTTTTGCGCGGCGATGGTTGCAATTGCAGGAGTTTCCTGCGTGCCAAAACCGCTCTGCGATACCTTTATTTTATACGTACCCGGCTTTAGCTGGACGATCTTGTAACGCCCATCGTCGTCGGTGACGACGGTGCGCTCGACGCCCGTGTCGACCGAGATTGCCGTGACTGTTGCTCCGACAACGGCGAGGCCATTTGTGTCGGTAACCCTGCCGGTGACGGTGACGTTGTCGAGATCCTGGGCGAGGGCGCAAAACGCCAACGCAAACATACAAAAGATACACGCGAAACTGCGGGACAAACTTCTAAATAACATCATAAACTCCTGCATTATTGGTCAATCGGATGTGAGAATCGTAACGCAGACGGCGTGCGAAAGCAATCTGAAAAAAGGTGAAAGCTTAATCTTCCTCAGAGAAATGTTCACGTGTGCGAGTGACGCGAATGCGCGAGACGGGAATTAGAGCTTCGCTAGAGGAAAACTCTTCGCTGTGGCGGGCGAACTCGCTGGCGTGAGTTTTTAGATACTCAAAGAACTGTTCGAATTCGCGCTGCATCTGGCCCATTTTTTCGCGCATGTTGAGGATGATCTCAACACCTGCGAGATTTACGCCAAGCTCGCGTGTGAGCGAGAGTATGACTTCGAGCCGCTCGAGGTCAGAGTCCTCGTAGAGACGCGTGTTGCCGACCGAACGCGATGGCTTTAGCAAACCTTCGCGCTCATACAACCTGAGCGTCTGCGGATGTATATCGTAAAGCTCCGCGACGGCACTGATCGTATAGGTTTTAATGCGCTTTTTCATCGGTACTTTTATCGCAGATTCACGAAGACGCAACGGAAATTCAAACAGGATAGACAGGATACGCAGGATTTGAGAATCAAGAATCGCGTTTCGAGAGAAAATATCATGTCTATCCTGTGCATCCTGTTAAATTCTTCTCTCTGCTTCTACTCTGTTCAATTCATTCCAATCCCATCACCTTGCGTGGATTTTCGGGATTGAGTTTTTCAAACTGCCGCAGCACTTCTTTTGTTTCCTCTGAAATGACGCGCGGCAGCGTGATCTTTACCTCGACAAATTGGTCGCCGCGAAGCGTCGGATTTCTCAAAGACGGAAACCCGCGTTCACGAAGACGAAACTTCTGCCCCGACTCGGTGCCGGCAGGTATTTTTAGCTGAGCCTTTCCCTCTACGGTCGGCACCTCGATCTTTGTCCCGAGAGCGGCCTCGTTGACCGTGATCGGGACGGTGATGTAAATGTTGTCGCCCTTTCGTTCCAGAAACTTGTGCTTTCCGACATTTGTGAGAATAAAGAGATCGCCCGCCTGTGCTCCCAGGCGTCCGCCGTGGCCTTTCTTCGGTACACGAACACGCGAACCGGTATCGACGCCGGCCGGGATCTTGATCTTGACCTGCTCGGTCTTTGGCGTTACGCCCTTGCCGTTGCACAAGCTGCACGGCTGGCGGCGCCGACCCGTGCCTTCGCAATCGGAACAGCCGGCCGAGAACTGCAGGCGCCCGCCGGTTCGCATCACTTGTCCAGTGCCTTTGCACGTCGGACACTGAACAACCGGGCCGCCGGTGTCGCCCGCACCCTGACAACGCGAACATTGCTCGCTGCGATTTACGGTGATGTTGCGCGTCAGGCCAGTGAACGATTCTTCAAAACTCATCGACAGCGGCATCTCGATGTCGCGACCGCGTTTTGGCAATGGTCGCGGCGGTTCGGGCTGCTGGGTTTTGGCTCCGCCGCCAAACAGGTCTGCAAAAATATCTCGAAAGCCGCCGCCACTGCTCGTCGAGCCTCCCGAAAAATCAAAACCTGAGAAATCGAACCCCGGCGGCGCTCCGCCTGCACCTGCGCCCGCTCCGCTCGCAAACGGCGAGTCCGGGTCGAGGTTATCCGCGTAGTAGCCAAAACGGTCAAAGACCTTTCGCTTTTTGTCGTCAGAGAGAACGTCGTATGCCTCCTGAACCTCTTTAAACTTGTCCTCGGCGGCTTTGTCGTTTGGGTTGACGTCCGGATGATATTTGCGCGCCAAGCGGCGATACGACTTCTTGATCTCGTCGGCGCCGGCGTCCTTTTTAACGCCAAGTATGTTGTAGTAATCTTTCTTCGCCATTGCGGATTACGGACAAGTGTAAAGGGAAGAGGGACGAGAGGCAAAACCAAATCTAGCTTGTCCCTCGCCCCTCGTCACTTGTGCCTTAAGTTACTTCTTTTCTTCCTCTTCCACGTCAACATACTCGGCGTCGATGACGTTGTCGTCGGTCGCCGAAGCACCGTCGCCATCGGCGCCTGCGGTTGCCGAAGAAGCTTGTTCCTCGGCCGCAGGTTCGCCGCCCTCAGGTGGCGCGGCCTGGCTGTAGAGAACCTCAGCCAGCTTGTGCGACGCCGTCTGCAGCTTGTCGAACGCGTTATTCATCGCATCGACGTCCTCGCCGCCGAGAGCGGTTTTGGACTCGGCAATAGCGGCCTCGATATCGCCGGCAGCAGTCGCATCGAGCTTGTCCTTGTTCTCGGCCATCGTCTTCTCAACGCTGTAAACCAGTCCGTCGAGACGATTGCGTGCCTCGATCGCCGCTTTCTTTTTCTCGTCTTCGCCCGCGTGCGACTCAGCGTCTTTCATCATCTTGTCGATCTCTTCCTTCGACAGGCCTGACGAAGCCGTGATCGTGATCTTCTGCTCGCGGCCCGTGCCCACGTCCTTTGCAGACACGTTCACGATGCCGTTCGCGTCGATGTCGAATGTGACCTCGACCTGCGGCACGCCGCGTGGTGCCGGCGGAATGCCGACGAGATGAAACTTGCCGAGCGTTTTGTTATCGCTCGCCATTGGCCGCTCGCCCTGAAGAACGTGAACCTCGACACTCGTCTGATTGTCCGACGCGGTCGAGAAGATCTCGCTCTTTCGCGTCGGTATCGTCGTGTTCTTTTGGATCATCGCCGTCGAAACGCCGCCAAGTGTCTCGATGCCGAGGGACAATGGCGTAACGTCGAGCAGCAGGATATCTGTCTTCTCGCCGCCGAGTACGCCGGCCTGCACGGCCGCGCCGAGTGCAACGACCTCATCCGGGTTGACCGACTTATTCGGCTCTTTGCCAAAGTAGTCTTTAACCATCTCCTGGACTTTCGGAATACGTGTCGAACCGCCGACCAGCACGATCTCCTCGATGTCTTTTGGCGTCAATCCGGCATCTTTGATCGCCTGCTCGACGGGCGGCATAAGCTTTTTAAGAATTGGCTCGACAAGCTGTTCAAATTTTGCTCGCGTGAGCTTCATCACGAGATGCTTCGGGCCGCTTGCGTCCGCAGTGATAAACGGCAGGTTGATCTCGGTCTCCATCGCGTGCGAAAGCTCGACCTTTGCTTTTTCGGCCGACTCTTTCAACCGCTGCAGAGCCATCTTGTCGTTGTGGAGGTCGATGCCTTGGTCTTTTTTGAACTCATCGATGATCCAGCCGACGAGCACTTCGTCAACGTCGTCACCGCCGAGATGCGTGTCGCCGTTCGTCGATTTGACCTCGACGACGCCTTCGCCGACCTCGAGGATCGAAATGTCGAACGTGCCGCCGCCAAAGTCGAACACGGCGATCGTTTCGTCTTTCTTCTTATCAAGCCCGTACGCAAGCGCGGCCGCCGTCGGCTCGTTGACGATACGCAGAACTTCGAGACCGGCGATCTTGCCGGCGTCCTTTGTCGCCTGACGCTGCGCGTCGTTAAAGTAAGCCGGAACTGTGATAACAGCCTGCTCGACCTTGCCGCCGAGATAGTCTTCGGCTGATTGCTTGAGCTTTTGCAGAACCATCGCCGCAACTTCCGGCGGGCTGTACTGCTTGCCCTCGGCGTCGATCTTTACATCGCCATTTCCGGCCTTTTCGACCTTATACGGCACCTGTTTGATCTCGCCCTGCACCTCGTCAAACTTGCGTCCCATGAACCGCTTTATCGAGTAAAGCGTGTTCTCGGGGTTTGTAACTGCCTGACGTTTCGCGACCTGCCCGACCAGACGATTGCCGTCCTTTGTAAACGCCACGACCGATGGCGTAGTGCGTCCGCCCTCGCTGTTTGTGATGACAACGGGCTCGCCGCCTTCCATAACGGCAACGACCGAGTTCGTCGTTCCGAGGTCAATACCAATGATCTTTCCCATATTTGTTCTCCAAACCTAAAAATAATTGCTTAAAAACTCAGCATTCCCCGTTCCGCATTCCGCATTCGGATGAACTTGAGCCTAGGCAAAATATAATATCTGAGTGTAATGTTGTCAAGTTTAATTTACGGAGGTTTTGCAACAGATTTGGCAGATTCTTCCGACAGGGTCTAAACAATGAATCGGTTTTACCTGTGCTATCGGTGGCCAGTTCTTTTCGGCACGAAAAAAAGCCGCCAAGCCCGTTCAAGCTTGGCGGCCATAATATAAGGGGTCTTGGTGATTTTTACGGCACAAACGCGCTTGGTATGGGCGTGTCTGAGGTGAGGCCGAACTGTTGAATAGCGCCGCCGCTGGTGGTTTGGTTCAGATACCAGACGCCGTCTCTAAACACTGCTGTATCTGCTTTCCCGTCGCCGTCGTAGTCGGCGGGCACCAGCGTGTCGCCCGATATCGATCAACAGTATCTTATTGCCCGTTCTCGGATTGATCTTCTTTCATTAGTTTTGCAACGTGGAAAATGTAGTGAATGCCGGAGAATACGGCGAAGGCCGCGACTGTAGTGTAAACGGTCGGCAGATAAAAGCCGCGAAGTTCTGGATAGACCGCGGCGACGAGGATTAGGATAACCGCGACGACCTGGACAAAGGTACTGGCTTTGCCAAGCCATGACGGCTTGAAGCCGCGAAACCCCGTCATCATATTTATCGCACCGGCGACAGCGATTATCGCGATGTCGCGGCCGATTACGGCCGCCGTAACCCAAAACGGCACGGGAAGATGCCGCGGCGCGCCCATGACCGTTTCGAGCGTGAGCATCACAAATGCTGTCGTCATCAGTAGTTTATCGGCGATCGGATCGAGAATTGTTCCGAGTTCGGACTCTTGCTTGAAGCGCCGTGCGACAAACCCATCGATGCCGTCCGAGACGCCCGCGATCGTAAATACGATCAACGCCCAGCCGGTTCGGTGATAGACGAGAAGTATCGCAAACAGCGGGATCAACGCCATTCGCACGAATGTCAGGAGGTTTGGGATCGTGATGATCTTTGACGAATGCGGATTGCGGAGTTCGGAATGCGGAATCATCGTTTTCCTCGTCTCGCCGTTTTGATAGAAGTTACCCAGATTGCTGTCAATTGATCTGCTTCGTCGAGAAGTTCGCCAACACGCTCCTTCTTAATAACGCCATGATCTATTAGCAGCTCTATCCAAAACGCTGATTCGTCAGTCTCTTCTTCGACAATTCCCATTTTTGCAATAAATTCGGCCGTTGATCGTCCACGACATGCTGCACGATAATTCGCTGCTACCGAGGTGCCCGAACGCACCAATTGACCGCCAATCGTTCTAGCAACAAGAGTATTCGGAAGAGTGTCTACAAGCGTGAGGATTCGCAATGCAAATTGTTTTGACCGATCTTTCAAATCATTAACTTTAGCCACAGCGAAGATTATAGGAAATAAAATTCCGCATTCCGAGTTCCGAATTCCGCATTTAACTTATCCAGCTCGCAATTCCAACAGACTTATTTCCGGCGGGCACTTGTAGCGAACCGGAAGAACAACGGTGCCGATGCCGCGTGTGATATAAACTTGCGAATTTCGGCGTTTGTGCAGGCCCGCTTTTCGCCGTCGCGGAATGATATTCTTTTCAGTACTTCGCATGCGTATCTGTCCGCCGTGCGTGTGTCCGCTCAGTGTGAGATCGACGCCGAGACGCGCCGCTTCGCGAAAGATGATCGGGTTGTGTGCGAGCAGCAGCTTCATTTCGTCGGGATACGAGCCAAGCAGCGACGCAGGAACATCCGTTTTGCCGACCATGTAATCATCGACGCCGGCGAGCCAAAACGCGCCGCGACGGGTCTCTACGCGAAATCCCTTGTTAATGAGAACGTTTATTCCTTCGCCGCGAAACAGGTGCGTTACCAGATCGGCGTCGGTCCAGTGATCGTGGTTGCCGAGACACGCGTGAACGCCGTATTTCGCCTTCAATTTTGCAAGCGCCGCCGCGACGGGCGCGATAAATTCGGTGTGGTGCGAGACATAGTCGCCGGTGAGAAGGCAGATGTCTGGCTTTAGTCGATTTGAGATCTTTACCGCGCGCTCGATGTGTTCGAGGCCAGTCTGTGGGCTGTGGTGCGTGTCAGAGAGATGAATGATCTTAAAGCCATCGAGCCGTTTTGGCAGGCGTTTTAGCGTGATCTCGACGTACTCGAGCGACAGGCTATTCGCCTCGTTAATAGCTGACTTTGCGACCTTAGAAACACTGCTCGCAAGATCGCGCAACTGAAACTCGCCGCTAATGTAGCCGTTAAAGGTCTCGGCAAGTCGGGCGCGTCTTGTAGCTGGTTTGGCCATGCGTTTTTGTGATTATAGCATCTCAGCACGGGTAGCGGCAGGGCGTAGCAGTAGAGTTCATTAACCGCAGATAACGCAGATGAAGCAGATTAGAAGATTTTTACCCGGCGGTCCCAGCGGTCTCAGCGTTATAAGGTTCTTAATCGCAGAGACGGCAAAGGAAAATACGATATTTTATTCTGTGGACAATCGAAAAAAGTTTTTGGACGATAATCGAAGAAATTTACGTTTACCAACTTGAAGCAATACGTCGTCTGCATCGATTGAAATATCCGCATTCGCCGACGAGGCTTTTTCGCCGTTAACTTTTACGCCGCCTTGTTCGATCAGGCGGCGAGCTTCGCCCTTTGAAGATGCGAGGCCGCTCTCGGCGAGCAGATCGGCGAGTTTGTATGTTCCGCCGGCGACTTGTTTCTCTTCGATCTCGTCCGGAATTTCTTTCTGCACAAATCGGCGGTTGAATTCGTCCTCAGCCGCGTCGGCGCCTGTAGCTGAATGAAAATCTCCGATTATCGATTTAGCGAGATTTACCTTTATATTTCGCGGGTTTTCGCCCTTCTCGATCTGAGATCTCAGATTTGAAATTTCAGATCGCGTGAGGTCGGTCAATAGCTCGTAATACCGCCACATCAGCTCGTCCGAGATCGACATGACCTTGCCAAACATCTCGTTCGCCGGCTCGTCGATGCCGATGTAATTATCGAGCGATTTTGACATTTTTTGCACGCCGTCGAGCCCCTCGAGCAGCGGCGTCGTCATTATTACCTGCGGCTCCTGATCAAATTCACGCTGAAGGTTGCGTCCCATCAAAAGGTTGAATTTTTGATCGGTACCGCCGAGCTCGACATCGGACTCCAAAGCGACCGAGTCGTATCCCTGCACAAGAGGATAGAGCAGCTCGTGAAGCGAGATCGGCTGTTGTTCGCGAAGCCGTTTTTCAAAATCGTCACGCTCGAGTATCTGCTTGACCGTCGTTTTCGCACACAAACGCACAAAATCTGCGGCAGTGAATTTATCCATCCACTCGCCGTTGAATCGCAACTCGGTCTTGTCCGGGTCGAGCAGCTTGAACATTTGTCGTTTGTAAGTTTCGGCGTTTGCGTCGATCTCGTCTCGCGAGAGCGGTGGCCGCGTCACGTTTTTGCCCGACGGGTCGCCGATCATACCCGTAAAATCACCGATCAAAAAGATAACGGTATGACCGAGGTCCTGGAAGGCTTTTAGCTTTCGTATCACGACAGTATGACCGACGTGGATGTCTGGCGCGGTCGGGTCGAGACCGAGTTTTACCCGAAGCGGCTTGCCGGTCTTAGCGGCGCGCTCGAGTTTCGAGCGCAGATCTTCTTCACGGATCAGATCGACCGTACCTTTTTTCAAATATTCGAGTTGTTCGTCGATGGTCATTAATTTGGCCGATCAGTACTTCGGCACGCTCGGGTCGACGTCGTTCGACCAGGCCGTGATGCCGCCGGCGAGGTTTATGAGAGTTCCGGCAAAACCGTGCTGCAGTAAGGCTTCGATGGCGCGGGCACTGCGACCGCCCATTTTGCACTGAATGACGGTTTCGCGGGTCGCATCGATCTCGTTCATTCGGCTGATGACCTCGCCGAGCGGGATCAACTTTGCGCCGTCGATCTTTGCAAACGCATATTCGTCCGGCTGACGAACGTCGATCAGTTGAATATCATCGCCGGCATCAAGTCGTGCCTTTAGTTCGGTGGCTGTGATTTGCTGCATAAAATTTGTGAGTGTATTTTAGCCGACGCAAGCAGGATTGACAAAACTTTACACACAAAGGCTGGAATGGGCAGTCAAGTGTTGTAAAATCGATGCTTAGACGACAATTATGTTGAGCACACGCATAAAGATCTTTGTTTGCGCTAGCTTCGCTTTTGCGATCGGCTCGTGCTCCTCGGGCAGCGCGAACCGTCCGCAGACAAATTCAAGTTCTGACCAAACTGCCTCGATCTCGATCAGTGTTGGCAAAAGTGAGTCGCGCGACGTCGCCTCGACGATCAACGCAACGGGAACATTCGTCGCGATGGAAACATCCGACGTTGCGCCAAAAGTTGCGGGCAAGATCGCGAACATCTACACGAATGTCGGTCAGTTTGTTCAGGGCGGTGCGACCATCGCGAAGGTCGATGACCGCGACGCGCGTTTGCAACTGGCATCGGCGCAGGCGGCTGTCAAGCAAGCGCGTGCTGCAGTCAGGCAGGCAGAGGCGAAGTTGGGTTTGCTCGACGGCGGAAAGTTCGAGGCTTCGACGATACCGGAGGTCCGCGCCGCCCAAGCAAATTACCAGCAAGCTCTCGCCGATCAAAAACAGGCCGAGGCAAACGAAAAACGCTATCGCGAACTCGCCGAGACCGGCGATGTGGCGATGGTAACTTACGAAGTTTTTCGCACGATTCGTGACACAGCGCGTACGCGTGCCCTCGCCGCAAAGCAGCAGCTTGACGCCGAGATCAACACCGCAAGGCAAAGCAATCAGGCCATCGTCAGCGCACAGGCGAGCGTCGATACGGCGCTTACGCAGGTTGCCGAGGCGCAAAAGGCGATCGCCGACACGGTTGTTCAGGCGCCGTTTGCGGGCTACGTTTCTAGTCGTCCGACGGCGGTTGGCGAATACGTTTCGTCGTCGTCGATAATCGTCACACTTCTTCGAACAAACCCGATCAAGGCCGAGATCCAGGTCGCCGAAGCCGACGTTCAGTATGCGGTAATCGGTCGCGGCGTCTCGATTGAGGTCGATGCCTATAGAGATCGAAAATTCGCCGGCACGATCACAGCGGTGAATCCGGCGGTCGATCCGAATTCACGTTCGGCCACCGTCGAGGCTACGGTCGAGAACGACGGCAACGCTCTGCGGCCCGGCATGTTCGCGACTGCACGGATAAATCGCGAGGGCGGCGGCAAAGGCGTATTTGTGCCAAAGTCCGCAATTTTCAACGATCAGGCGACGCAGTCGTATCGCGTTTTCGTCATTGTCGATGGGGTTGCGAAATTAAGAGTCGTCCAGCTAGGCACGGAAGAAGGCGACGTTCAACAGATCGTCACCGGCGTTGAAGCCGATCAGGTTGTCGCTACGAGTAATCTCGAACAATTGTACGAAGGAGCGAAAATTAGTTTCTAGTTTGTAGTTTCTGGTTTCTTGTTTTCGGTAGGATAGTTGATTAATTAGATTTTTGGAGAAAGAGATGGCGACAATCTTGCGGTTTGAGGATATCGATGGTTGGAAAATGGCGCGTGAATTAACAAAAGATATTTATTCGATATCGGCAACTGGAAACTTCTCCAAAGACTTTGGATTATGTAATCAGATCCGCAGAGCATCAGTTTCCGTAATGTCGAACATTGCTGAAGGATTCGAACGTGATGGAAATAAAGAATTTTGCAATTTCCTTTCGATTGCAAAAGGCTCTGTAGCCGAAGTCCGATCACAGCTATACGTCGCTCTTGATCAAGGCTACATATCTGAAAACGAATTCCAAACTATCTACTCAAAAGCCAACGAAAATGGCCGTATGATTGCAGGTTTGATGAAATATCTTCGCTCATCCGATGTGCGCGGACTGAAATTTAAGTGAAACTAGAAACCAAAAACTAGAAACTAGAAACTTACCATGCAGTGGTTAGCTGAAATTTGTGTTCATCGCCCGGTTTTCGCGACCGTGATTGTTATGTTTTTGACGGTCGTGGGCGGGTTCAGCTTTTTCAACCTCGGCGTTGACCGATTTCCTAAGATCGATCTGCCGACGATCTCGGTTCGCACGACCAACCCCGGCGCCGCGCCTGAGGAGATCGAGACCGAGATCACCGACATTGTTGAGGGAGCGCTAAACACCGTCCCGGGCGTCGAGGAGATGCGCTCGTCGTCATCACGTGGGAGTTCGAATGTCACACTGACATTCAATCTCGAAAAAGATCCCGACGTCGCGTTTCAAGAGATACAGCAAAAGCTCAGCACTATCACCAACCGCCTGCCCGAGACCGCCGATCCACCGGTTGCGCAAAAGTCCGACCCTGATTCGCAACCGATCCTCATGTACACCATCAGCGCTCCGCGCGATGTGGTCGAGTTGAGCGAGCAGGTCGAGGTTCTCATTCAAAAGCGCATCGAGAGCGCCGATGGCGTCGGTGAAGTTTTTATGTGGGGCTCGCGAACGCCGCAGGTTTTGATCAGTGTAAATCCGGATCGGCTGCGGGCGTTCGATCTTGCGGTGACCGAGGTGACGGCCGCTATTCGCTCACAAAATCAGGAGATGCCGGGCGGTAACATCGTCGAAGGCCAGCGCACGCTCGGCGTTCGCACGATGAGCAAATTGACCGAGGTCGAGCAGTTCAACGAGATCGTCGTCGCGACGCGAAACGGGTTTCCTATAAAGATCAAAGACATCGGCAGCGTCGCAAAATCTGGCGGCGAGCCGCAGTCGGCCGCCTCGCTTGACGGCGTCACATCGGTGTCAGTGGGCGTTCGTAAACAGGCCGGCTCGAACACGATCGCTGTCATCAACAACGTCAAAACGCGCATGGCGACGATCATCCCGAACCTGCCGTCGGACATGAAGGTCGCCACGATCCGCGACCAGTCGGAGTTTATCAACAACTCGCTCGAAGCGATCGAGGAGCACCTCGTACTCGGCGGACTATTTGCCGCGATCGTCGTGTTTTTGTTTTTGTGGAATTGGCGCTCGACCATCATCGCCGCGCTTGCGATACCGGTTTCGATCATCGCGGCGTTTGCGGCGATCGCCGCGTTTGGGTTTTCGCTCAATCAGATGACTATGCTCGCGCTCACGCTGATGGTCGGCATCGTGATCGACGATGCGATCGTCGTGCTCGAGAACATATACCGCTTTGTCGAAGAGAAGGGGATGAATCCGTTTCAAGCGGCGGTTGAGGGCACGCGTGAGATCGGCCTCGCGGTGTTGGCCACAACGCTTAGTTTGCTTGCAGTTTTTATCCCAGTCGGTTTTATGACCGGTATCGTCGGTCGCTTTATGTCCTCGTTCGGTCTGACGTCAGCCGCTGCTATCGCTGTTTCGCTCATCGTTTCGTTTACGCTGACGCCGATGCTTGCCGCTCGATGGATAAAAAGGAAAGACGGGGAGAAAGGGAGACGGGGAGATCGGGAGAATTTTGACGCAGCCGAGAATGGGGACGCCGAAGAAATCCGCAATCCGCAATCCACGATCCGCAATGACTCAAAGAGTGGTTGGGTCTGGCGCAAGATCGACGGCACCTACACTTGGCTGTTGCGTCTCGCGATGCGCTTCCGCTGGGCAGTCGTATTGATCTGCATCTTAACGGTGGTCTCGATCGTGCCGCTGTTCAACTTTGTCGGCATGGCGTTCTTGCCCGACGAGGACGAGTCGCTCTTTCAGGTAAATTTACGCGGCCCGCAGGGAACGTCGCTCTCCGCGACACAGTCAATGCTTGATCGCATCGCACGCGACATTCGCGGCGAGGTTCCCGGCGTTAAGAACACGCTAGTGCTCGCGGGGTTCGGGCGCGGTTCTGGGTCGAATAACGGTTTTATAAACGTTGCTTTGCTGCCGGTTGCCGAGCGTAAGAGATCGCAGGCCGACCTTATCAATCAGGTCCGCGGCATAGCGAAAAAATATTCTTCAAAAGATTATCAGGTGACGGTCTCGGCGGCGTCATCGATCGCAGGCAGCATCGGTTTGGGACGCGGCGGTTCAGGCGTCGGCTATTACATCGCAGGGCCCGACATGGCCAAGCTCACTGAGTATGCGAACGCGATGGTCGAAAAGATGAAGCAGGATCCGATCTATCGCGACCCCGACACGTCGATCGAGGTTGGCAACCCCGAGGTTCGCGTGACGATCGACCGAACTCGAGCCGCTGATCTCGGCGTGCGCGCCGGCGACGTTGCGCAGGCGCTAAACATCTTGTCCGCCGGCCAGATAACATCGACCTTTAGCGAAAACTCAAAACTCTACGATGTTGTCGTCCGCGCAGAGGAACAATATCGTCGCGACCGAAGCAACTTTGGCAACTTTGCCGTCGGGTCGTCTAAGGGCGGGACAGTCGATCTGGCGCGTGTCGTTAAGATCGACGAAGGACTCGCGCCCTCGTCTATCAACCGCTTGAATCGTCAGCGACAAGTTACGGTTTCGGCCGGGTTGCCGCCCAACGCGTCCGAGTCCGACGCCGTCGCAAAAATGGTTCAGTTCGCTAAGGATCTCAACATGCCGGCGGAATATACGACCGGCGTCACCGGCCAGTCAAAGGAATTGCAAAAGGCGCGAGACGCGTTTCTCTACGCATTTCTGTTGTCGTTCGTGTTTATGTATCTGATACTTGCCGCGCAGTTCGAGTCGTTTATTCACCCCGTGACGATCCTCTTGACGCTGCCGCTCTCGATACCATTTGCCTTGCTTTCGACAGCGATCGCGGGTCAGACGCTCAATATCTTTTCCGCACTCGGTATCCTGCTGCTCTTCGGAATTGTAAAGAAGAACGCGATCCTGCAGATCGACCACACAAATACGCTGCGAGCACGCGGATTAGCGCGCTATGACGCCATCATCCAGGCAAATCGCGACCGTCTGCGCCCCATCCTGATGACGACGCTTGCGCTCATCGCGGGCATGATACCGCTCACGCTTGGCAGTGGCGCCGGTGCGGCGACAAATCGTTCGATCGGTGTCCTTGTAGTTGGTGGACAGTCGCTTTGCCTGCTGCTGACGCTACTTGCCGTGCCGGTGTTTTATTCGCTGTTTGACGACGCGCAAGAATTGCGCGTCTTTAGAGTTTTTGGCTTTGCGAGTGACAAGTTGTTTTCGATCTTTCGAAGAAGGCGTTCAAGCGCGGAGCAGAGCGAGGGTTGACCTTGCGTGGTTGGCGTCTTTGCGTGAGAAAGAAACGGATTTCCCGCAAAGCCGCAAAGCTCGCGAAGAAGAGCTAAGGCAGAAACCGACGTTATCGTTGGTCGTTCGAAGCATGAACTTTCGAAGAAAATGTTTAACTGCCGAACAGGTTGAGAATTGACATTGCGTACTTCGCGTCTTTGCGTGAGAAAGGAAGGTGCCCACGCAAAGCCGCAAAGCTCGCAAAGAAGAGTTAAGGCGGAAACCGACGTTATCGTTGGTCGTTCGAAGCATGAACTTTCGAAGAAAATGTCTAACTGCCGAACAGGTTGAGAATTGACATTGCGTACTTCGCGTCTTTGCGTGAGAAACAAAGATACGCACGCAAAGCCGCAAAGCTCGCAAAGTAGAGCTAAGAGACCGTCACTGTTACAAATGTTCGTTTTGAAACACAAATATATGTTCACGACGTCGCTCTTGGCGACGATCTTTATGCTCGCCATGCCTTCGGCATCGCAAGTTCCGATCCCGGACGAACCGCCACCGACGCAGCCGACCTTTACCAAGCCTTTGCCGCCAATGCCTGATGCGGCGCGTGTCGGCGTCGACCTTGGCAACGACCTGCCGTTGACGATGGAACAGGCGATCGAGATGGCGCTAAAGAATAACAACGATATCGACGCGACGCGCAATGTTGCGCGTATTGCCGAATTTAATCTTCGAGGTGCGCGCGGGATCTATGATCCGCTTTTTAATTCGCAAAGCTATTTTGAGAGCCGCACAACGCCGACGGCGTCGATCATTGGCGGGACGACAACGGACTCGATCACGCAGCGTCAGTTTTTTGGCGACGTCGGGTTGACGGGATTTGTTCCGCGATTTGGAGGTTCATACGACGTCGTCTTTAACTCGTCGCGTCTGACATCGACGAGCCGCAATCCGACGCTAAACCCGCAGTTTCCTTCGAGCTTTACTGCGACCTTCGTACAGCCGCTCTGGCGCGGGCGGAGCATCGACAGCAATCGCCGCACCATCGAGATCGCAAAAAAGAACATAAACATCTCGGACTCGCAGTTAAGACAAAGAGCGATGGATGTTATCTCGGGTGTCGAGCAGGCGTACTGGGATCTTGCCTTCGCTCTGAGAAATTTGCAGGTTCAGACAGAAACGCTCAGACAGGCCCGCGAACAGCTCGAGAGCAACAAACGTCTGGCCGAAAAAGGCGTGCTTGCTCCGATCGAGATTGTTGCTGCTCAGGCGCAGATGTCGACATTCGAGCAGGCGGTTTACTTGGCGCAGGAGGGCGTGACCCGCGCCGAGAACGCGCTAAAAACTTTATTGCTGCCGGATCGCGGCTCGGCCGAATGGTCGCGGCCGCTGACCCCCGTCACACCGGCCGAACTTGACGTTCCGCGTATCGGCATTGAAGTCGCAACCACCGAGGCATTGAAAAATCGTCCCGAGATCGAACAATTCGCATTGAGCGCAGACATAAATCGTATCGACCAAAAATTCTATCGCGATCAGACAAAACCTCAGGTCGATCTTGTCAGTTCGTTTACATCGGCGGGGCTTGCCGGCACGCGCAACTTGTCATCGACCGGCACCCCCCCGCCGAGTCTTGTCGGAGGTTATGTTGACTCGCTTGGTAAGTTGGTCAGCTTGAATTTCCCGACCTATCGCGCCGGCGTGCAGATATCGTTTCCGCTGCGTAACAGAACGGCGCAAGCTAATCTCGGCCGCTCCCTGGTTGAGGCCGACCGACTTGCAAACAACCGCGCGCAGGCCGAGCAAATTGTCGAGGCCGAGGTGCGAAACGCGCTTCAGGCGTTGCGATCTGCCGAGGCGCGTCTAAAAGCAGCGACCGAAGCTCGTACAGCGGCAGAAGAATTATATGCGAGCGAACAGCGTCAGTTTCGTGGCGGCACGACGTCATTCTATCTCGTGTTGCAACGCCAAACCGAGCTAACCGCAGCACGGGGACGCGAACTCCAAACTCGCACCGATCTCAACAAAGCGATATCCGAATTCAACCGCGCGATCGGCAAGACGCTCGTCGTTAACAACGTCACGGTTTCAAAATAATTAATGCGTCAGGTCTCATTGATGAAAAAAAAGAGCAGCGGGATCTCTCCCACTGCTCACAATTGCTGATCGTTGCCAGCACAAAGTAAATTACAGTTATTTGACGCCAACTGTCGAGGCCGGGCCGGTTGCAGTTAAATTAAACTGAGACCCGGTTTCGAGCTCGAGGTTGTCACGGCCTTGTAGAACTACGGTTCCGGCTCCGGCGCCTGCGCCGATACCGGCGCCGATCGCCGCACCTTTACCGCCGCCCGCTATCGCGCCGATGATCGCGCCGAGGGCCGCACCGATACCGGCTCGCGTCACGGTTTTTGTCGTCTGGCTGCCGTCACGAATCACGCCTTCGTTGTTGACGCTGACCGTATCGCCGTCAGCCTCGGTAACGCTATCGACAATGCCGGCGAAACGATACGTCTGACCGTTTTGCAAACGGATCGTATCAAAGCTCAGCGACAAATTTGCACGTCCCGAAAATACGCCCGAACGTTCGCCGACGACGCTGCCCTCGATCACCGCTCCGCTGTATTGCGACGGTGATGTCACCGTCATCGTAAATCTATCGCCGTCTCTCGCGGTCTTTGTCGAGAGCGGAGTATCGAGCTTTGCAATTAGTGCGGTGTTATTCGGGATAATAAAACCGCTGTTCACACTCCCGGTATTGTTATTGTTTGGATAACCGACCGCCTTCCAATCAGCGACCGAGCTTGTTTTGTCGTAAAAGCTCGTCACGGTTACCGTCTCATTTTGATTTTCGAGATACACCCGACGGGTAACCTGTAGTCCGTTATTCATCGGTGCGAACGCTACGTAGTAGTCGTTTATCCGATCGCCTTCGTAGTTGATCGTGAGATCGCGGCTCGTCGACGTGACAATGGTTGTCACGGTTCTGCCATTAGGCGAGGTCTCGCTGCGCGCAACGCCATCCGCCGTAAGATTGACCGACGGTGCATTGGTCGACGCAAGCGTTACATCACGGCCGCGTTTCTCGACAACAAACGTGTTGGGCGAAGCGAGTCTCCGCTCGAGTTGTCGGCGGATGCGCTCACGTTGCGTCGCATTGTAGCGACTGTCGTTAACGGCACGGTCGATAACGCTATTCAGGTTATCGCTCCGCGACGTGTTCAAACGGTAGGTTCCGGTGAGCATCGCATCGAAACCGGCGTTTGTGTTCCCTCCCGGCCAAGTTGGGTTGTTCCAATCCCAGTTCATCGAATAGTATCCGCTGAGAGTATTCAGATCGTTGCGGATCAAATTCCACTGACTGGTCAGCGTGTAGTTGGTTTGATTCGAACTGAGAAAGCTGTTTATCGGCGATGCCTCGCTGAGGACGGTGTAGGCCGACGTACTCCGATTTCGGAAGTTACGCCTCAGTTCATCGACCGCACGATCAAAATCGCTTACGTCCTGCACGATGCCTGTCTGGTTGGACCGATAGGCCCATCGCTCAAAACTGCGACGAAAGCTCGAACTTCGGTTGCGCAGACGATTGAGCAGCGCGCGCATCTGAGCGTCACTTACCGTATAGTCGCCGCCCGGATTGTAGACACCTGTGTTCCAATTCGTGCGAAGTCTGTAGTACGTTGCGAGCGTGTCGAGATGCGTACGGATCGTCCGCCACTGATTCTCAACCACGTTTGGGAAACGGCTGTTTACGACGATGCGATTAACGTCCGCACCACGATCCAGCACGGTTTGTACGTCGGATGCCGTCGAGCGCCGTTCGCGAAAATTGTCGCGCAGACGGTCGGTCGCCGTTTCAAAACTGCTAACGCGCTGATTGATCGAGTCCTCGCGATCGGTTCCGTCAGCCACGCTGCGATCAAGCGAGCGGTCGATCGTCGATTTGAATCGATTCGTCTCGCTCTCGATACGATCAAGCAGATTTTGCACTTCTCGGTCCGACACGTAGTATGCGCGTGTCTGCGCCATTGCGGTCGAACTCAACGAAACTGCAAACGCTATGATT
Source organism: Pyrinomonadaceae bacterium (assembly GCA_046154245.1). Lineage (GTDB taxonomy): Bacteria > Acidobacteriota > Blastocatellia > Pyrinomonadales > Pyrinomonadaceae > OLB17. The sequence goes on along the minus strand of JBJXFZ010000119.1, from coordinate 853 downwards.
GCTAAAAATGTAAGTCTTGTTAATTTATTCTTCATGATATATGTACCTCCAGGTTATTGTTTTGGGGTAAAGATGTAGGAGAGTGTGCATCTGTGCGATGAACCTATCGTGCATCGCGTTTCCCAAAAAATTAAAAGGAGCTTGTCGCGCCGCTGCGGCTGCGGTCTTTGCCGTCTACCGCGTCGGCGGCTTTATTTAGGGTTTTTTCTGCCGTTTCACCGGCTGTTTTCGCCGCGGTTTCGACTGCGTTCTCGGCTCGTGCGAGCTTCTCCGACGCGAAATCGTAAACCTCATCTTTCTTTTCTTTCAGAGCCGAATAAAGATCGCCGGTTTGCGATTTTAGCTGATGAGCAAGGTCGCGCGTGCCTTCAAGACCTTTGTGCGTGATCTCTGAAATATCGTGTCGAAGTTCAGAGCCCGCCTTTGGCGCGAACAATAGCGCAAGGGTCGCGCCGATGCCGCCGCCGATCAGTAAATATGTCAGATTGGTAGCCACATTGCTGCTGCCATTCGAGTGCTTTTGTGTTGATAAACTTGTCATAAGATTGCCTCCGAAAATAATAGATTTCTGGACTCGCTCGACTTGAGGGCAAAGCGAGACACCAATCTACTTTGCAGCAGTTGTGAAAAAACAACTGTCATGTAGCATACTCACTCGCTTTTTTCCGGGATTGAGTATCAAATATAAGTCATGAAATTTGAACGCGCATCGGGTATCTTGCTGCATCCAACGAGTTTGCCCGGTGACTTTGGCATTGGCGACGTGGGCAGCGAGGCGTTCAAGTTTGTCGATCTTTTGCGCGGGTGCGGTCAAACGTATTGGCAAATTTTGCCGCTCGGGCCGACTGGTTAC
>JBJXFZ010000158.1:0-32460 GCA_046154245.1 Pyrinomonadaceae bacterium | reverse complement strand
ACCCTTCGTGCTCCGCACTCATTGCGGACGAGGGCGTCCGCGTTCCGCTGATCGCCGGTTCCTCCGGCGAGAACCCTTCGTGCTCCGCACTCATTGCGGACGAGGGCGTCCGCGTTCCGCTGATTGCCCCTTGCTGCCAGAAACTGCTAAACCTCCACTGCGCCGGCGCGGAGCAAAGACCGGCTTTGACCGGATTGTTAGCAATATAGCTTGCAGTTTTCGCGAAATGTTCTTCGTCGCGGATGAATCGATCAAAATAATCCGGCTGCCAGACCGATCCCGATTGTCCCAATACCGTGTTTATTCGATGTGAAGAGACACTCTTGATTGATTTTAAGATGTTTGAAAGGCTGTGGCCTTGCAGTGGGTAGAGCAATATATGCACGTGGTTAGGCATGATTACCCAACTGATCAGCCGGCAACTCTTGTCATGTTCATGTTTGAGAGTTGCTTCGACTATCTCAGCGATTTCTGCGTTTTTCAGGATGCATGAGCCGATGCCTTTGTCGAGATAATCTTCTACTCGCTGTCGGTATTCGTCCGAGTTGTCGGAGAGATCCTCGTTTTCAAGTTCTTCGTTCAGTCGTCGCAGGACGTTTTGTGGCAGAGAGTCAGCTAGACGGAATGTAACGAACTGTGTTGCTACTCCATCGAAATGGGGTAGGTATCCTCGGTCGTGCCAGCCCTTTTTGCCGGCGAATGTTGCGGCCGTTGTTCGGGCTTCGCCCTCATTGCGGACGAGGGCGTCCGCGTTCCGTTCGGCCTCATTGCGGACGAGGGCGTCCGCGTTCCGTCCGAACCAGACTGGGAATTCGATACCGGTCGACGTGTCGAGCAGCTTTTCATAAGGCGGGTCGAAGCGGATGTCGAGAAACTTCAAAATCTCCTCGGTAAACCGCTCGACATCGCGGATCGAGAATTCGTACAGCTCGTCCCAAGTCGATACGCCGACCTGACGCATAAAGGCGGTCAGACGGGCACGCTCGATCACGTCGGGCGTCGGCGTCCACGCGATGGGCTGATCTTCGAGCAGATTGGCGTCGTTCATCTTTGACACGATTTTAACGCAAAGTTAAAAAGTCACATAAGTTACCGCACCGCAACCGCCGCCAAATGTGACGCGACGCACAGCACAATGGCCGGAATTGCGGTAACAAAAACTGAGGATCGTGTAATGCAGATCAATAGCCTCAGCGATTTTCAAGGTCACTATGCCGCGGTGCCGGTCAGCTCGTCCTATGTCGAAAACCTGATCGGCAACACGCCGCTGCTCGCGATCCATTGTCACTTCAAGGGCGGGCGGCGCACCGTTTTTGCAAAGGCCGAGCATCTCAACCTGTCGGGCAGCATCAAGGACAGGATGGCCTTCCACATTCTAAAAACGGCCTATCGCGACCGAGTGATCCAGAAGGGCGACACGATCGCCGAGGCGACGAGCGGCAACACCGGCATCTCGTTTGCGGCGATCGGCCACGCGTTCGGCAATCCGGTACACGTATTTATGCCCGACTGGATGAGCGCCGAGCGTATCTCGCTGATAAAAAGCTACGGTGCCGACGTTACGCTCGTCAGCCACGATCAGGGTGGTTTTGTCGGCAGCATCGAGATGGCGGACGAATTCAGATACGAACGCGGCCGCGTCTTTTTACCTCACCAATTCTCAAATCTCGCAAACGCCGAGGCACATTATCTGACCACGGCCCCCGAGATCTGGGGGCAGTTGAAGAAAGTCGGTTTTGAGCCGGACGCGTTCGTCGCGGGCGTCGGTACCGGCGGCACGATCATGGGCTGTGCGGCGTACTTTCGCGAACGGAACCCGGATATAAAACTTTACCCGCTCGAACCGCTCGAGTCGCCGACGCTCTCGACCGGCCACAAGGTCGGCAGTCATCGAATCCAGGGCATTTCGGACGAATTTATCCCTGCGATCTGCGATCTCAAAAAACTTGACGAGGTGATCAGCGTCTCAGACGGAGATTCGATAGTGATGGCGCAAAAACTCGCAGCCGAGCTCGGCCTTGCGGTTGGCATCTCTTCGGGAGCAAACTTTCTCGGCGCTCTTGTTGCGTTGGAACGGCTCGGCAAAGATGCGATAGTCGCGACCATTTTTGCCGACGATAATAAAAAATACCTCAGCACCGACCTCGTCCGCGACGAACCGAAAAGCGCGGAACACCTTTCGACGCACGTCGAGCTTTTCGGGTACGAATCGATCGGTCGCCTCGAATCGAGCGAAATCACCGGCGCGTGAATCTGTCGCATCGAAGCATCATTCTCGATCTTGCCCACAAATAGGCAGTTTTACTTGACTTTCCGCCGAGTTTGATTTGAACTCACCTTTAGCGTGAGCGAGCAAACAAAACCGGTCGTAATGAAATTTGGCGGAACGTCCGTCGGCGACGTTGCGGCGTTTGAGCGCGTTATTCACGTTGTCGCCTCGCAGGTTGAGCGGCGTCCGGTGGTTGTCGTTTCGGCGATGACGCGAGTTACCGACGCGCTGCTGGCGGCGTTCGACACCGCAAAAAAGGGTGATTTTGCCGGGGCGGTTGCGGCGCTCGAGCCGCACTTTGACCGGCACGTCGAGGTTGGAAAGCATTTTATTCCCGACGGTGCTTCGAATCTGTTTGACGCCGAGCTGCAGTTCGCTCGAGAGGAGTTGAGCGATCTGCTGATGCGTGCCTCGCGACGCAGCTTACCGCTCGCGATGCTGAAGGACGCGATCGTCAGCTATGGCGAACAGCTCTCGTCGCGGCTGCTTAGCGAGGTTTTGAAAGCTCGCGGCATTGTCGCAAGGCAGGTCGACGCTCGGCGTATGATCGTGACAGACGACGAATACGGCGCGGCGACACCGATCATCGACGAGACGAACGAACTTATCGGCCTTGAACTAAAGCCGTTGATCGACGTGGGGGAAGTGCCGATACTCGGCGGGTTTATCGCAGGCAACCGTGCGGGCGAGACGACGACCTTGGGACGCGGTGGGTCGGACTATTCGGCGGCGTTGGTTGCGGCGGCATTGGAGGCCGGCGAATTGCAGATCTGGACGGACGTAACGGGCGTGATGACCTGCGATCCGCGGATATGCTCGGACGCACGAACGATTCCGGTGCTCAGTTATGAGGAGGCGGCGGAGCTCGCCTACTTTGGCGCCAAGGTGCTTCACCCAAAGACCATCAAGCCTGCGGTCGACAGCGGCATTCCGGTGCGAGTTTGCAATACGTTCGAGCCCGAGGCGACCGGCACGATGGTGCTCGCCGATAGCGGCGAGACACCGAACAAGATCAAGTCGATCGCGCACAAAAAGAACATCACGATCCTGCGCATCACGTCGGCGCGGATGCTCGGCAGCTATGGCTTTATGAGCGCCGTGTTTCAGGTTTTCGAACGGTTTCGCACGGTGATCGACGTGATCTCGACGAGCGAGGTGTCGATCGCCCTGACGCTCGACAACGCCGCCGAGATCGAAAAGATCGTGACTGAACTCGAGCGGCTCGGCGACGTCGACGTTGAGCCGGGCTACGCCGTCATCTGCGTCGTCGGCGAAGGCCTCCGCGCCTCGACGGGGCTCGCGTCGACGGTGTTTTCGACGATCAAGGATGTGAACGTATCTCTAATCTCACACGGCGCGTCGAGTGTGAATTTGACGTTTGTGGTCAAGGACGATGAGGTGGCGGAGGTGATTAAACGGCTGCATAAGGAGTTTTTCTAATGAGTTGCGGAAGCCCGCGCGTCAGCAAGGGCACACTCGACGTCCAAGGTCGTCAACTTACCACGGTAGCCGATCGCAGCCGCCCGAAGGGTTGTTTTTCGGCCCGTGTATCGCCCGTGCTCACGCGCGGGCCTTTGCAATCTTGATGAACCTTTTTGAACTTACAAAATCTCTGATGAATATTCCGTCCACTTCGGGTGAAGAGGAAGCGGTCGGGTTTTGGCTGCGCGATTATCTCGTGTCGCTTGGCTGGACGGTTGAGCTGCAGGCGGTCGGAACGCGGACGCCCTCGTCCGCATTGAGTGCCGCTTCGGCACGAAGAGATGGCGCAATCAACGTTTCGCCGGGGGAACCGGCGATTGCGGACGAGGGCGTCCGCGTTCCGTCAGAACCGTCCGCGTTCCGTCAGAACAACGTCATCGCGTATCTAAACGAAAGCCCGCGGATTTGGTTTTCCACGCACATGGACACGGTGCCGCCATTTATCCCGCCGAGCGAAGATAATGAGAAAATTTACGGTCGTGGTTCGTGCGATGCGAAGGGAATCATCGCGGCCCAGATCACGGCGGCGGAGCAATTAAGACGGCAGGGAATCGAGGAGATCGGTTTGCTTTACACTGTCGAAGAGGAGCGTGCCTCGACCGGTGCAAAGGTCGCGAACGAGCATCCGCTGGCGCGAAAGTGCGAGTACATGATCAACGGCGAGCCGACTGACAACGAACTCGCCATCGGCTCGAAAGGCGCTTTTCGCGCAGAGATTAAAACGACGGGCAAGGCCGCGCATTCGGCTTATCCCGAAGCCGGCGACTCGGCGATCGAGAAGCTGCTCGACATTCTCGACGACGTTCGTCACACGCGCTTTCCGAATGACGATTTCTTTGGCGAGACGACCGTTAACATCGCGACGCTCGACGGCGGCGTAGCGCTAAACGTCATTCCGCCAAACGCCGAGGCGGGAATTCTTATTCGCCTGACAACGCCGATGGAAACGATCCGCGACGCTCTCGAAACCGTGATCAGAGGTCGCGGCGAGCTCGAAATCTTGTCCTACAGCCTGCCGGTCAAGATGCTCGCGGTTGACGGTTTCAAGCAAAAGGTCGTGCGATTTACAACCGACATCCCGCACCTGACCAACTGGGGACAGCCGCTGCTGCTTGGTCCAGGCTCGATCCTCGTCGCACACACAAAGGATGAGTTTGTGCTGAAAAAAGATCTCGAAGACGCGGTTGGGCTGTACGTCCACTTGGTCAAACGGTTACTTAAACAGGATGGACAGGATTCACAAGATAACTGAAGGCGATTAACGACCTATCCTGTTTATCCTGTGCATCCTGTTAGAATTTGCGTATGAAGATCGCACTTATAGGTTACGGCGCGATGGGCAAGCTCATCGAGCGGCTGGCCGCGGAAAAAGGACATGAGATCGCCGTAGTTATCGACGACTCGAATGCCGGCCTATCGTCTGATGATCTGGCGGCGAAACTCACCGGCGCGGATGTCGCGATAGATTTTACTGTCGCCGATGCGGTGCGGCGCAATGTTGAGGCGTCCGTGGTCGCCGGCGTGCCGCTTATCGAGGGCACGACTGGTTGGAACGCTGAGCGTGAAGAGATCGAGCGACTGGTGCGCGACGGCAACGGCGCTTTTGTTTACGGTGCAAACTTCTCGATCGGTGTAAATCTGTTTTATCGGATCGTCGAGCACGCCGCCTCGCAAATCGCGAAGTTCGCCGAGTACGAAGCCTTTATCGAGGAACAGCATCATTCTCGTAAAAAGGACGCCCCGAGCGGCACGGCCCTTAAGCTAAAGGACGTAGTTGAAAAGGCGCTTTCCGAAGATGCGGACGAGGGGTTGCGCGTTCCGGTGTCGTCGACGCGTGCCGGCAACATTCCCGGCACGCACACTGTCGGCTTTGACGGTCCCGCGGATCAGATCACGCTCACGCACACCGCCCGCTCGCGCGAGGGCTTTGCCATGGGCGCGATCCTGGCCGCTGAGTGGATCGTCGGGAAAACGGGGTTCTTTGAATTTAGCGACGTCATGGATGAAATAATTCAAACAGGATAGACAGGATGAACACGATAGTTGTCATCCTGCCGATCCTGTCCATCCTGTTTTGATTATGGTTTTGCCGCGAATCAAGATCTGCTGCATTCAAAACGAGCAAGAGGCTGCCGATGCGATCAGTTTCGGGGCGGCGGCGTTGGGGCTGGTCAGTGCGATGCCGTCAGGGCCGGGGCCGATCTCGGACGCTGAGATATTCAAAATCGCGCTCTCCATACCGCCGCCGATCGCGACGTTTCTTCTAACCAGCGAACAGACACCGCACGCCATCATCGAGCATCATCACCGCACTAAAACGAATACGATCCAGATCGTCGATGAGCTTACGGGCCGCGATTACGCCGCGATCCGCGACGCGCTGCCGCATGTGAAGCTCGTACAGGTGATTCATGTCGTTGGCGAGAGTTCGGTCGATGAGGCGGGCGAACTCGCTGAGCAGGCGGACGCGATCTTGCTCGACAGCGGCAATCCGACGCTTGCGGTCAAGGAGCTTGGCGGGACGGGCCGTCGGCACGACTGGCAGCTATCGCGGCGGATCGTCGAAACCTGCGGCAAGCCGGTTTTCCTCGCCGGCGGTCTCAACGCCGACAACATCCGCGAAGCAATCGATACTGTTCAGCCGTTCGGGTTGGATCTTTGCTCAGGCGTGCGAACGGACGGCAAGCTTGATCTACAGAAGCTCGAAGCTTTTTTTAGCGCCGTGGTAAGAGCGTGATTTTGCACGGCACACTCGCTACCGCTAGTCTTTCAGCCTCTTGTCGATGAAGTCGGACGGATCGACCCAGCCTTTGCGATCGGCGGCGTAACCGCCACCAACTTGATCCCACATCGTGCAATCCGCGGTTCTTAGTTCAAAATGCAAGTGACAAAAGTAGCGGCCGTTAGCGTTGCCAACTTTGCCGATCTGTTCGCGTTTTTTTACGTTGCCGCCTGCTTTTGTGATCTCTGCCAGATGTCCGTAAAGCGACTGAACTTTTGTGCCGTCGGCGAGCGTGTGAGTTACGATAACGACGTTTCCCCAGCCGGTACCTGCATCGGCAGCATAGGTGATGACGCCATTGGCGATAGCGTAAACCGGTTCGCCGCAGTCGGTATTGCCGCCGGTGTTTTTGTTCCAGTCTTCGCCAAGATGGTTGTTCTCGCCAAAATCAAGGGCGTTGTACCACTCATCTTTATCCTTTTTCTGAGTCACCGTTTCGGTTTTGCCGATGGCGTAGGCAAAGGTGTCGGCTAATGGCGGAGATTTTGACCCGTCGCTGTTAGACGAATTACTCACTTGTGCGGACGGCTTCGAACAGGCGAGAGCAAAGGCAGCGAGAAACAGAACTAAAGTAAATCTCATGACACCCATAATTTCGCCGGTCTATTTTGTAACTCGAGCTTCGATAAGAATATACTTAAGCCAATTTTAGAAGCAATATATTTTTGCTATGACGATGAAGATCGATTGGATGAGGGCTTGCGCGACGGCGCTCGTGACGCCGTTTAGGCGCGACGGCTCGGTCGATGACGAGTGTTTTCGTAAGCTTGTCGAGCGGCAGATAAAGGCCGGCGTGAAGATCCTGGTGCCTTGCGGGACGACGGGCGAGAGCGTCACGATGAGCGACACCGAGCGACTCGCGGTGATCAGATCGACAGTCGAGGTCGCCAAAAAGCACAAGGCCCACGTGATCGCCGGAACGGGCAGCAACAACACGGCGGCGACTATCGAGTTTACGCGGGCGGCGCGTGAGGCCGGTGCCGATGCGGCGTTGGTTGTCGCGCCGTATTACAACAAACCGACGCAGGCGGGCATGCTCGCGCACTTTAGCGAGATCGCGAAGTCGGTGAAAGGTTTTCCGATAATGCTCTACAACGTGCCGGGGCGCACCTCGTCGAACATCTCTGCTGAGACGACGCTGCAGCTTGCGGAAAAGCACGACAACATCGTTGCGACGAAAGAAGCGTCGGGCGATCTGTCGCAGGTGATGGAGATCTTGCGCGCTCGGCCAAGGAATTTCAAGGTCTTTTCGGGTGACGACGCGACGGCCGTTCCGTTTATTTCGCTCGGCGGCGACGGCCTTGTCTCGGTTTGCTCAAACGAGATACCGAAAGAAACATCGAAGATGGTCGAGCACGCGCTAAACGGCTCGTTTCACTTCGCACGCAAGATCCACTACAAAATTCTGCCGTTGATGGAGGCGAACTTTATCGAATCTTCTCCGGCTCCGTGCAAATTTGTGATGAAGGAGATGGGCCTGCTCGAAGAGAATCTTCGTCTGCCGCTTGTGCCGGTGACGAGATCTACCGAGGACAAGCTCCGGGCCATAATCAAGGAGCTCAAAATCTGAACCCTGGAAGGCCGTGTTACGGCCGCATGGCGTGTAGCCCATACCGCTTCGGTATGGGAATATCGAACAGACAAAAACCAAAGCCCGTGTAACGGGCGACAGCGATATGCCCCACACATACACAAATCTGATTTTTCACATCGTTTTTTCAGCGAAAGAACGTTTTCCATTTATCAAACCTGAATTTGAAGGGCGATTGTACGAATACATCGGCGGCACGATTCGCGGTCTCGGCGGCATTTGTCTTGAGATTGGGGGCGTTGCGGATCACGTTCATCTTCTGGTCAGATTAAAGCCGACCTTGCCTGTTTCGAAGTTTCTTGAAAAACTAAAACCCTCGGTGACAAAATGGGCGCGGGCCATCGTTCATCCGAAGTTTGAGTGGCAAGACGGGTATGGCGCGTTTTCAATCGGTGAATCGCAGATTCCGGCTGTGAGACGATATATCGAGAACCAGAAGGAACATCACAAGAAGCAGTCATTTGATGATGAGTTTAAGGAAATGCTGCGGCAAGCCGGAATTGAGTTTGATGAGCGATATTTGTGGAAATAGTATTTTGCTGTCGCTATCTACGATAGCTGGGCTTTGGTTTTTTGACGTTTTCCCGTAGCGTGGACGCTACGGGCTACATGCTGAACGCCCGCTACGCGGGCACGGAAGAAAAAATATATCAAATGCAATTACGTGCACAAGTTGAAGAGCTATTTAACAAATCTGAATTTGGTTCCGACGACCGCGAGGTTTTTGAAGATTTCAAATCCGCTCTTCGGCGAGGCGAGATTCGCTCGGCTGAGAAAGATGCCGACGGTGTCTGGCGGGCGAATGCGTGGGTGAAGCAGGGAATTCTGCTCGGCTTCAGGATGGGCAAGATGGTCGAAATGTCGAAACCGACCGAAACCTTGCAGTTCTTTGACAAAGACACGTTCCCGCTGCGGCCGATGACGCTTGAGGACGGCGTGAGAATTGTGGTGGGTGGTTCGGCGATTCGCGACGGCAGTTATGTTGCTCCGAGCGTTGTTGTGGTGCCGCCTGCGTATATCAACGTTGGAGCGTATGTCGATGAAGACACGATGGTCGATAGCCACGCGCTCGTTGGGAGTTGTGCACAGATCGGCAAGCGCGTTCACCTTTCCGCGGCCGCTCAGATCGGCGGCGTACTCGAACCGGTAAATGCGACGCCCGTAATAATCGAGGATGATGTACTTGTTGGTGGCAACACGGGCGTTTACGAAGGGACGATCGTTCGCGAGCGAGCTGTTCTGGCAAGCGGCGTGATACTGACGCGCTCTACGCCGGTATTCGATCTCCCAAACGAGCGAATCATAAAATCCGAAGACGGTAATTCGCTCGAGATCCCCGCCGGCGCGGTTGTTGTGCAAGGTTCTCGTGCTGTCACAAACAACTTTGGTAAGCAAAACGGCCTCTCGATATACTGTCCCGTAATCGTCAAATACCGCGACGAAAAGACAGACGCAGCGACGCGCCTCGAGGACTATCTGCGCTGAATCGGCATTCGCGCTGAAAATTGATAAAATTATCTTGCGATGTCACAAACACCAGAAGAAAATTCAACACTCCAAAATCTTAAAGAGAAAATCAGCGGCTTTGGACAGAAGATCATCGGCGAAGCAGAGCTCATCGGCGGTGCGTTAACGGGCGATCCGACTACGCAGGCAGAGGGTGAATTCAATGTTGAGGTCGGCGAGATTCGCGAGGAGCTGGAGGAAGCAGAATCCGAGAAATGATGCCAGCAAGATCGAGTGACGAGTTTGTCTTGCCGCGCAGAATGCAGGGTTTGCAGCCGACGCTTATTCGTCAGTTTTTTGAGCGCGCACTGCCGGACTCGATAAATTTTGGGCTCGGCGAACCTGATCTGCCGACGCCGCAATTTATGCGCGACGAAGCGGCCCGGGTTGCACGCGACGAGCAGAACGGCTACTCGTCGCATCCGGGTTTGCCCGCGCTTCGCGATAAAATTGCCGCCGCATATCCGCATCTCGATCTGCCGCGAACGGGCGTCGTCGTGACTTGCGGCTCGCAAGAGGCGATGACCGATGCTTTTCTTTGCGTGGTGGACGAAGGCGATGAGGTTTTGCTTCCGAACCCGAGTTTTCCGGCATACGATGCGTGCACGCGCATTGCCCAAGGCGAACCGGTTTATTACAGTCTGCCTGCGGATAAGGATTTTGCATTTGATATTTCAAGTTTCAAGTCTCGAATTACCGAGAAAACAAAAGCTGCCGTCGTCATCTCTCCGTCAAATCCCACGGGCAAGATCCTCACAGAACAGAATTTACGCGACATCGCCGACGCTCTCAGCGGAACGGGAATTTGGCTGATCTCGGACGAGATCTACAGCGATCTTTATTTCGGCGAGCGGCCAAGATCGGCGAGCGAGTTTTACGACAAGACGATCATTGTTAGCGGCTTGTCAAAGTCGTTGTCGATGACCGGCTGGCGGCTCGGTTGGGCGGCGAGCAAGGACGCCGCGATCATGGAGGCGATACAGGTGCTGCACGGTTTCACAACCGTGTGTGCCGCGACGATCGTGCAAAAGGCGAGTTTGCTCGCATGGAACGACGAAGCCGAGACCGCAAAGCAACACGCCCGCGACGTTTACAAACAACGCGGCGAGTTTCTCGTAAATTTGTTCAAGACCGAGATGAATTTGCACGCCACATCGCCCGAAGGCGCGTTCTATACGATGCTCGACGTCCGCTCGCTCGGCGACGATATTGAGGTTGCCGAGAAATGTCTGCAAAACCGCGTCGTCACAGTTCCGGGCGTTGCGTTCGGCACGGAAGCAAAAGGTTTTTTACGGATCTCGTTTTGTAATACCGAAGAACGGATGACTGAAGGCGTGCGGCGGATAGGAGAGGCTCTTACTTAAGCGGATTTTTGATTTCGGATCTTTAATCTGCCGTCGCAATTTATCTCAGCTTCACGTCTTTGCCTATAGCTTCCCATGCCTGTCAGGTTTGAACTAAAATGCGATCAAGTATAAAATGCGTCGATGAAGACAATAATATACGTACGAATAGGCGTTTTGAGAAGAAGAACGCAGGTTTTCAGTGGTTTTCTGCCGCTCCCCATATAAACACCGGGGCCGCAGAAATGCACTCCACATTCCCATTTCTATGCCGGATCATAAAAAGACCGAATTAGGTAAAGGAAGCTACGATCAGTTGCTGCACTGTCTGAGCTCGGACAGGTTAGAGGCCGAGTCGAGGTATCTAGATTTGCTTCGGAAGATCGATCACTGGCTGAATTATCGAGGCTGTTCCTATGAGGAATCGGCCGGAGTGGCCGAAAAGGTGATCGACAGCCTGGTTGCCGCATCGGCGGAAAAATGTCCGGACCACATTTTCGGCCTTGCAAAAGACATTACGAAAAAGCGCTGGATCGATCATATTAGGCATATTAAAAACAATCCCGCAACGATCAATGCGGATGGCGATGATGCCGATAACCATTTCGACAACATGGCCGATTTCCGAATGACGCCCGGGGATTTTGACGAAACGGAAGACCCGTTCGACACCGTTTTGATCGCGGGCGTCAGGTACGACACTTATGACGCGGACATGCGGGAATGCATCCGGTATTGCCTCGGAGCGGCACGGCCCGATAAACGGGACTTGTTCTTTCGATATAACGAGGCGCCGCCGGGCCGCGGACTGAAGGACGTGAGAAGCGAGATGGTAGATGAGATGGCCTTTGAGGATAGTGGGCTTTCGTGGTCGGATCGGGATGGCTTGATAACGGCATTCGATTCTGGAACCCTAGGCGATTCTGAATGGAACGACCGCATACGAGCCTTGAGAAAATCGTCGTCAAACAAGCTGCGACAGAGGATCAACGACTTTAAGAAGGAGATCGAAAAATGCGCCCGGCAGCGTTACGCAATGAAAAAGATAACAAAACCTCGCTGACAACGACTGATATGACAGGGGCAGTATTTCGTCCGGCAAGGACATTTGCAGATGGCCGATAAATTACGAAAAGAGGAAATTAAACGCTACATTTTCCGCGAAATGTCTGCGGAGGAGAGCGATGCGTTCGAAGATCGATATTTCAACGATGACAGTCTCTTCGACGAACTTACTGCGACCGAGAAGGAAATTGTCGATTTACAAATCACTGGTCGGCTAACGGGCGGTGATCTTGAAAGGTTCAAACGCGTCGCAGATTCGCCCGGAATCCGCCGGAAAATAGCGGACGCGGGTCTGACGAAGTTGATTGTCGCCGAGGAATCGGCGCTGCGCGGCGAGACACATGGCAGAATGCTTGAAAATCAGCCTGTTTCAATTCCGGGTGGACTTGCTGGACTTTGGCGTAGCGTGACCGATGTTTTTTCCGTTCGCATGCCCGTCGCAGCTTTTGGAGCGGCGGCGGCCTTGATTTTGCTGCTCGGCATAGGGTTCTTAATCCGCCAAGATGTTCGGCTTCGGCAGGAAACGGCCGATCTTATAGAACAGAGCAACGAGGAGATTGCCACAACAGAATCGAGATCAGATAATCCTCAGAAATCAGCCGAGCAGGAACCGGACTCATCGCTATCGCCGAACAATCGTATCGAAATGGCGTCCAACGGGAGCGAGCCGCCTCGGCAGAGCACGACCGTTCCGGAAAAAGCACCGCCTTACTCGCAGCCCCAGAATGACAGGCCGCTAAGACCTACCTTGACCGTCCTGGCCTCGGGAATTCTGACGCCGGTTATGGCGACTCGCGGATCATCGGATGGCGGGCCTGTCACAGTAGTCAAAATAACGCCGGATACTAAGTTCGTGAGGTTCGATCTCGAACCACCGAAGAATGCCGTTGATATATCGACAATCAAACTCGTTGATGGCCCCGACCTGCCGGTCAAGCGTCGCGTTACACGAAACGGCAAGGCCGTGTGGAGGGTCATGCTGAAGTTAAAGGATGTTCGCGACGGTGGTGAAGACGATCGGGTGCTTATGTTTTACACCGAGGATTGGATATACCCTTTCCGCCTTGAAATGCAAAAGGCGAAGACCGCCACGACAAATACAAATAAGGAGACGCAAAGGAAATGAGTGCAGTTATTTCACGATTGAGCAAAGTTATTTATCTTGCGGCGATGGTCGTATCATGTCTCGGGACCGGGGCGGGACAGACGGCTACCGACAGCGAACGTAAACTGAAAACCGGCAACACGCTAGAGGAGAGAATCGCGGCGGGCGAGACGCACAGGTACCGCGTTTCGCTTCGCGCGCGGCAGGTTTTACGGGTTGACGTTCAGGAAATGATCTGGAATGTCCGCCTCGAACTGCAGACGCCCGACGGGCGCTCGATTGCCAAAACCGATCTCGGCGGCGGTTACGACCGCGAGCAGATGATCTACGCGGCCGATGCGGACGGTGACCTGATCCTTTGCGTGACGCCGGAAAAGGAATACGGGAAGGGCCGTTACAGCATGACGACTCGGATCGATGACACACTGGACGCGAACGAAACCCTACGCTCTAAAGCGCTAGCTTTGCTCGAAGAGGCTAACACGCTGCAAAGAGAGGCGACTGCCGAGAGCTTTCGCGCAGCGATAGACAAACGCGGCGAGGCATTGGCGATCTGGCGTCAGATCGGCGACAGGTATTGGGAAGGCCGCACGCTCGACCGGCTTGCCGGGGCTTATCTCACGCTCCAGCAAAACAACAAAGCTGTCGAGTCGATGGAGGCTGCGCTTGCCATTGTCCGAGCCTCGGGCGATAAGCTACTGGAGGCCGCTACGCTCAATTCGCTCGGCTCGATGAACAACGGTTTCGGCGAATACGAGATCGCCGCCGATTATCACAGCCGGGCGCTTGATATATTCCGAAAAGAGAAAAACGACCTCGGCGTTGCGGTCGTGACATGGTTTCTCGGCCGGGTGGCGCAGGAAAGCGCTTCGATCGGCGACAAAGATTTCACGCGTGCGTCGGGCTATTATCAGCAAGCTCTGGACATGGTTCGCAGTCTCGGCCGGCGTGATTTCGAGTCCTCGCTTATCGCCGCCCAATCCAACGTTCTTACTACCCGGCAGTACGGCGTCAGGCAGCCGGATGAGAAGAAAAAGGTTCAGAGGGACGCTCTCGAAAAGATCGGCCAGGCGATAGAAATCTCGCGCGAGATCGGTCGGCGGGACATGCTTGCTTCGCAGCTTTTGAGCAAGGGCGGCGCGCAGATAACTTTGAATGATCTCGATGACGCGCTGGTGACGCTTGCCGAGACGATGACGCTTTCAAAGGCAGAAAAACTTAGGGAGGTAGAAAACTCTGCTCACGTCTATTATTCGATTGTCTATGGCCGCTTTAAAAAGAATGATTTTGACGAGCAGGTCAAGCATTCTCTTGCGCAGTTGGAATACTACAAGGAATTTCCGCGGAGTTTGTCGGTCATTCTGGCGAACGATTCGCTAGGGAGCGCGTATTCGAATCGCGGCAAAACGGAAGACGCGATCAAATACTTCAATGCCGCGGCGGACACGCCCGAAAATGTGCCGGAACGCACCTCGCCAAAGCTTCGCGAGAGGCTGGAATCGCAGATGCGGGAGAGCAAGGCGAATACCCTTTTTAGTCTCGCGGGCATTGCTACTAACAAAGACAATTTTAAAGGAGCTATTGAGTATTATGAGCGGGCAAAGGCAGTGTTTGAAAAGGGGACGGATGATTCCTCGAAATCGATGCTCGCCTTTACCCATAGTGCGATGAGCGAGCAATACAGATACCTTCGGGACTGGGACAAGGCGCTTGAGAACGCTAACAGGTCGCTCGTCCTCTCTCGCGAGATCGAAGATGTGAGATGGATATCTGGAATCCTGAACAAAATCGCTCTGATACACGATTCGATGGGCATTAACCAAAATCTGGTATTGAAAAATTATTTGGAAGCACTCGGTGCTCTGGAGGCCTTTAAGGACCGGGACGACGTTACGAGAACGGAAGAAGCTGCAATCCTAGGTAATATCGCTTCGACGCACGAAGCTTTAGGGCATCCGAGAGAGGCGCTTGATTTTTACGAACGAGCGTTGAAAAAAGCGGAGGAGATAAAGGATGTGGAAATGCTGACAAGCGCGCGCTCGGCCGCATTGGCCAGTTTGGCAGGCATGCACCGTTATGTCGGCGATTCGAAAAAGGCTCTCGAGATGCTGCAGCAGTCCCTCGACCTGTTTCGCGCGGCGCCGGAGCATGTCCGAAACTATGCAAAGAACCGGACTTTTGAAGGCTCGATCTACAACCAAATGGGCAATGTCTATTCCGATACAGGTCGACTCGCCCAAGCGATGGAGATGTATCAAAAGGCACTTAACGCTAACAAGGATCGTGAAGCCTCTACGGGCGTTCCGATGCTTAATATTTCGGGGGTCTTAATGAACTTCGGACGGCCGGACGAAGCTCTTAAACATATCGAGAACGCACGCGGTATTTTCCAAAAATACAAGAGTGACTATGGGCTGATGTCTGTCCACAACCGCGTCGGATTGCTTTACTCATACCGTTCCGATCACGAAAGATCTCTTAACGAATACAAAGAGGCGCTGGCTATCGCGAATAAGACGGATGCCGTTACGTCAAGGGCGGTTTATCTCAACAACATCGGTGTTCAGTACGGCGAATTGGGCAGGATCGAAGAGGCGTTCCAATATCTTCATGACGCGGAAAAGTTAGCCGTAGATACGGGCAACAAGGGCTTGCACGCTACCACGCTCGGCAATCTGGCAGCGAATTGGTCCGGTATCGGGAATCGCGCAATGTCATTGAAAATGCGCAGGGAACAGCTTGAGATCTCGCGGCAGATAGGCGACAAGAGCGGAGAGGCCGATGCTCTTGGTGGGCTCGCCGCGGATTATCTCGAACTCGGTGAATACGCAACCGCTCTCGAAAACCGAAACGAGGCACTTCGGATTCACCGCGAAATCGGCGAAAGATCGAGCGAGGCATACGACCTAATTCAGATAGCAAGCATACATCGACAAATCGGCGAAAAGAGTAAGGATGCAAAGGAATTCGAGGCGGCCGAGAAAAATCTGCGCGAAGCTCTCGATCTGAGCATAGAGACGCTGAATAAACGAGCTGAAACTGCAGCCACCAACGGCCTTGGGCGGCTATACGTCGCGACGGGCAACGCCGCAAAAGCTGTGGAGTGGCTGGGCAGGGCACTAGGCAGCGCAGTGAAATACCAGCTTCCTTACAGCGAGGTCACCGCGTTGTCCGCTCTCGGCCGCGCACACGAACTGACTAATGACTGGGATAAGGCGGTCGAAAGGTATAACGCCGCGCTCGAAAGGGCGGCCAGAATACAGAGTAGGGATGATGAGCCGCGGATTCTCGCCCGCCTGATGACTATCTGGCAGAAGCGCGACGACAAGAAACGCGATCAGGAAAAAGCAATCGACTACGGCATGCAGGCGATTGGCAAATTTCAGATGCTCAAGGGAAAGATCGGCTCCGCGACCGGACTAAAGTCCTATAACCAAAAGACCTCGGACATCTACCGTGAGCTGGTCGAGTTGCTGAAAAACGCCAACCGCCCGGCCGACGCTCAGCTGGTGATGACGTGGATGCAGGAAACGGAACTGAACGAATATAAGAGCGACGGGGCCGTTACGGCGGCAGAGAGAACCGGCGACGGTAATCCCGCGGAAATCCTGGTCGCAAAGCGGCAAGAATATACTGAGATTGCTCGTCAATACACCGAGCTTAAAGATGAACGATCCAGATATAAGGCCGAACACCCAGGCCGGCCGTTTCCGAAGGAAGACGAGTTTGCAAAGCTCCAAGCAATAAAGGACGCGGCGGCAGCGGACTGGAAGACATGGGGAACAAAACTCTCCGAACCCCGCTTGAAGAAAGACCTTGAGATGAATATCGGCGACACGCTGCGCCAGATGAAGGCCAAGCGCACGGCAGTTGTTTCAGTATTTATCGGCGAAAAAGAGGTTTACATCGTCGTAACGACCACCGATATATCAGTCGGGCACACAGTGTCGATTTCTGCCGCCGAGGTAAGGGAGACGGCAGAGAAGTTTCACAAAGAGATAAGCAGGCGAGATCGCAACGGCCCCACAGGCGACATTGCCGAGATACGCCGCTTAGGCCAACAGCTCTACCGCTGGATCGTAGCGCCGATCGAACCCGATCTTGCCGGCATAAAAGCGGACACGATCATCTGGCAGCTTGACGGCGTTCTCAAATATGTGCCGATGGCCGCCATTTGGGATGAAAAACGCGGCTACGTCGCCGAGCGTTTTGCAAGCGTCATGCTGACTCCGAAGACAATATCGAATATAAAGGACGCCGCGCCCGACAGATCAAAGCTGCGAATAATCGGTTTTGCCGCCACCGAAGGAACCTCGAAATTTGGCGGATTATCCCCATTGAAAAACGCTGGAGAGGAGGTCAGGTGCATTGTTGCCGACCCCGACGAGCCGCACCGGACGGGTGACTGTGGCTCCGGTATAATACCGGGGAAACGAATGGTGGATGACAAGTTTACCAGGGAATCGTTCAGAGACGAGTCCGGCCGCTTTCCGCCTTTTGTTTTTATGGCCACTCACTTTGTCCTAGACGGCAAGGATCCGGGCAGATCATTCCTCCTGACGGGGGACATGGGCGACAGGCAGCTGTTTGTCGACAATATCGAGTCGGACGCGTTTCTGAATGTTGACTTGCTCGTTCTTTCTGCGTGCGAAACTGGTTTCGGCTCGCCCGACGCGAGCGGCATCGAATTTCAAAACCTTGCCGACGAATCGCAGAGACGGGGTGCAAAGTCCGTGATCGCAACTCTGTGGTTGATCGCGGACAAAAGCACGCCGGAGTTTATGAAGGGCTTTTTCAACCTCTATGCCAGCCCCGTCGGCGTAAACAAAGCCGAGGCCGTCCGACGCTCTCAGGTCGAAATGATAAAGGCCGGCAAATACGCGCACCCAAATTATTGGGCGCCGTTTGTCTTGGTGGGCAATTGGCAGTAACAGCCATGGCTCTTGCGATTCGTTGGTGCTAGGGATCGGACATGATGTAATGAATCGCGGTTTTTTAGGAACATAGTAAAAAAATCCTAACACATTTCTCTAACGACGACTTACTAAGTGTGCGGCGGAAATAAAGACATATCCGGCGGCAAAATTCTGAGGAAGATGTTGAGGAGAAAAATGAAAAAGATAATGCTTTTCGCCGTTATGATGTTGACAGGATTTGTTTTTTTAGCTGCAACGGCGTCCGCCGTCAGGAAGGCCGAGGAAAACCGGAAAGGACCCGTTACCGGTCTGAACCCAATGACGAATATTCACTATACTGCCCGCGAGGAATAAAAGTTCCGTTCCAACTGAAGGGTGGGACAAGAGGATAAAAGATCTTGCAAGATTTTGAGCCGATGCGAAATTGACTCAAAAAACAAACCGGCAAGGCCGGAGAAACCAAAACAACCAAATCGGAGGAAAATGAAATGAATACGAGAAGAATCAATATTATCGCTGTTCTTGTGATGGCGTTGGCGGCCTTATCGGCACTTGTTATATCGACGAGTGGCCAGGCAAAAGGCAAAAAGGATGTTAGCAAGCAAAAAACACAGAGGTTTGAGATGAAGGCACAGGAGCTCGAGGCGACTCGCGGACCCGAAAAGGCCGATCCCAATGTGAAAAGCGAAAGTATGGAAAACACAAAAAGTCAAATCTTTGTAGCACCGCTTTCACGCAGTAATTCATCGAACACGGTTCCGGGCACTGGACTTTGCCAGGTAGATTTTGACAACAGGACCGGTTGGATTATCCAGTTGTTTGTTGACGGAAGTTTTCGCGGTACCTTGGCGCCGTGGGGTGACGCCTCTGCTTTCACCGGTGCAGGTGCAACCGTGGTCTACGCCAGGGCGGTCTTTACGGATGGCAGTGCCCTCAACTGGGGTCCGCAAACGTACATCTGTTATCCGGGACAGCGTATTTATTTTCGTATGAATCCTTGAGTTACGTTATTTGCCGACGCTCGAACATTAGCACCCAAGACAGGCTGGTTTATGACCGGCCTGTTTTTTTAATTGGCATTTATCCGATTTCCGGATTGACGGCTTGGTATTATTGGTCTAGCGTTTATTTTTGATGAAGAAATACCGCGTTGGAATTTTAGGTGCGACGGGCACGGTTGGGCAGCGGTTCGCGCAGCTTCTCGAAGATCATCCGCAGTTTGAGATAACGGCGCTCGCGGCATCGGATCGCTCGGCGGGGAAGGCGTATTCCGAGGCGTGCGCGTGGAAACTGCCTGGCAAGATCCCGGCGAATGTTCGCGACATCGTTGTCACGCCGATCGAGCCGCCGCTTGATTGCGATATTGTTTTTTCGAGTTTGCCGTCGTCGGTTGCGCGCGAGACCGAAGAGGCTTTCGCTCGTGCGGGTTATCCGGTCCTCAGCAACTCGTCGAGCTATCGCATGGACGAGGACGTGCCGCTGCTAATACCAGAGATCAACGCCGATCACCTTGGGCTGATTGAAAAACAAAAAGCGAATCGCGGTTTTGCGAAGGGCTTTATCGTCACGAATCCAAACTGCGCGGTCGTCTCGTTCGCTCCGCCGCTGGCGGCTCTGCATCGTAAATTCGGCGTCGAATCTGTTATTGTCACGACGCTGCAAGCGATCTCGGGTGCCGGTTATCCGGGCGTTGCGTCGCTCGACATCACCGACAACGTGTTTCCGTACATCGCCGGCGAAGAGCCAAAGGTCGAGACCGAGGCGCAGAAGATACTCGGCGTGTTTACCGAGAGCGGCGTTCAGAAGGCTGATTTTACGGTGTCGGCGCAGTGTTTTCGCGTGAATGTCGTCGACGGACACATGGCGTCGGTTCGCGTGAATCTCAAGCAAACCGCGACGCTCGAAGAGGTTGTCGATGCAATGCGCACATTCCCGTCGCTCGATCTGCATTCGTCGCCCGCGAGATTTATCGATGTCACGGACGAGCCTTCGCGACCGCAGACTCGGCTTGATCGCGATAACGGCAACGGCATGACGATCACCGTCGGGCGCGTCTTTCCCGACACGGTTTACGATTACCGGTTTGTTGCGCTGTCGCACAACACCGTGCGTGGCGCCGCCGGCTGCGCGATACTGAACGCCGAGTTGCTGATAAGCCGAGGAATGATTTAGTCAGAACCACCTGCGGTAGCGGGTGGTTGAACGAATGGTCAAGGCCAACTTGAAGGTATCTGAAACGGGTTCGTTTCTACAACCTGAAAGTCAATGATCTTAAACCACCCGCTACCGCAGGTGGTTCCGACTTATGATTGAACGTTACACATTACCTGAGATGGGCGCGGTTTGGTCGCTGGAGAACAAGTTTCAAAAGTGGCTCGATGTCGAGATAGCTGTGTGCGAGGTGCACGCTGAGGACGGCACGATTCCGGCTGACGCCCTGGCTGAGATCAAGGCAAAGGCCGCGTTTACGGTTGAGCGGATCAACGAGATCGAGAAGACGACCGATCACGACGTGATCGCGTTTACGACCGCATTAGCTGAGAATATCGGCCCGGCGTCGCGATTTGTGCACTACGGACTGACTTCGAGCGACGTTGTCGATACGGCGAACGCGTTGTTGCTAAAAGAGTCGTGCGATATATTGCTTGCAAAAATTGACGATCTCCTCGAAGTGCTGAAACGTCGCGCGTTTGAATATAAAGACACGCCGCAGATCGGCCGCACGCACGGGATTCACGCTGAGCCGACATCGTTTGGCTTGACGTGGGCGTTGTGGTACTCCGAGATGCAGCGAAATAAGGAGCGGTTAAGAAAGGCCAGAAAACTTATCTCAGTTGGCAAGATAAGCGGAGCGGTCGGCGCCTTTGCGCATCTAGATCCGATTATAGAGGAGAAGGTCTGCTGGAGATTGGATCTGACGTGGGCCGATGTTTCCACGCAGGTTATTCAGCGTGACCGTTACGCCGAGTATCTATCGACGCTGGCGATCATTGCGTCGAGTTTAGAAAAAATTGCTCTACAGGTTCGTCATTGGCAGCGTACAGAGGTTCGCGAGGCGCAAGAGGCGTTCAAGCGAGGCCAAAAGGGATCGTCCGCGATGCCGCACAAACGAAATCCGATCCTCTCAGAGCGTATCTGCGGTATGGCTCGCACGGTTCGTGCAAACGCGATCGTCGGTTTTGAGAACGTCGCACTTTGGCACGAGCGCGACATCTCGCACTCGTCGGCCGAGCGGATCGTTTTACCTGACTCAAGCGCAACGCTCGATTACATGCTTGCTAAGGCAACAAGTCTGCTCGACACGCTCGTCGTTTATCCCGAAAATATGCTGACGAATATTCAATTGACGCGCGGGCTTGTTTTCAGCGGCCAACTTCTGCTTGCCCTGACGCAAAAAGGCGTCTCACGCGAAGATGCGTATGCGTGGACGCAAAGAAACGCGATGAAAGTCTGGGACGAGGGCGGTGAGTTTCAAGAACTTGTAAATAAAGACGCGGACATCGCATCGAAACTAACTTCCGATGAGATGAACCGCGTCTTTGATCTCAGACATTACCTGCGTAATGTCGATAAAGTTTTTGAAAGGGTCTTTAGCCGTTAGCCCATTTTTCGGCCATGTCGCCGATGATCGGGAACTTGAACATTTGCTGCTGATATCCCTTTATCATGCCGAAGATATTCGCTCCGAGAAAGCCGATGATCACGATAAACCACAGCAAGCTGCCGAATAAGGCAAAGATCGATGAATTTGCAGCGGCACCTGCCATTACGATTACAACGACAATGATATATAAGACGATGAACAGCGCCGCCAAGAGCAGTGATTGGAAAGCGTGAAATCGTGTAATCTTATTTTCTTTGTCAGTGACAATGACAATGATGCTCATTATCAGGTTTACTGCGCAGACTGGAAGGTAACAAAGAAGTGCGGCCACATTAGCATCTAGTCCAAGTGCGGATTTACCGCCGGTAGGGTTTTGCATAACTCTAAAGTTCTCCTTTAACGTTTGAAATTTAATCTGAAAACAAGATTGCCCTGAATTAACGTGAAATCTAACACAGGCCGTTGCGAAAAACAAGAAACTAGGCCACAATCTACAATTTATTTCGGAGCGAACGGCATGAAAGCAAAAGTCTACGTAACGCTAAAACCAAGCGTGCTCGACCCGCAGGGCAAGGCGATCCACCATTCGGTCGAGTCGCTGGGACACATTAACATCGGCGACATTAGGCAAGGGAAGTATTTCGAGATCGCCTTTGAGAACGAAATGTCGGAGGCTGACGCAAGGAGCGAGGCCGAAAAGATCGCTAAAGATGTCCTCGCAAATCCCGTGATCGAAGATTATCGAGTGGAGATCGAATCGTGAAGTTTGGCGTTGTAGTTTTTCCGGGTTCCAATTGCGATCACGACGCGTATCACGTCGTGTCTAAACACGTCGGCCAGCCGGTCGATTTTATCTGGCACAAAGAAACTGATCTTAAAAGTTACGATGCCGTGATCGTTCCCGGCGGATTTTCGTACGGCGACTATCTGCGAGCGGGTGCGCTTGCGAGATTTTCGCCGGTGATGACGGCGATAAAAGACTTTGCCGCGACGGGCAAGTTTGTCTTCGGCATCTGCAACGGCTTTCAGATCTTGTGCGAGGCCGGTCTGCTGCCCGGAGCCTTGACCCGAAATGCCGGTCTGCACTTTGTGTGCAAACACGTGTATCTCAAGCTCGAAAACGCACACACGCCGTACACGTCTGAGGTCGATGGGTCGCATGTTCTCTCAATACCGATCGCACACGCCGAGGGGAATTACACCTGCGACGACGCGACGTACAATTCGCTTGAAGAAAACGGTCAGGTCGTTTTTCGCTATTCGGACGAAAACGGCGAGATCACGCCTGAGGCAAATCCAAACGGCTCGCGCTCTAACATTGCGGGCATCTGCAACGAGAACCGCAACGTGCTCGGCATGATGCCGCACCCGGAGCGTGCCTGTGAGGAGTTGCTCGGCTCAAACGACGGCCGCGACATCTTTCGTTCCCTGACGAACACCATCCACAAGCTGGCGACGTAAAAAAAGTCGGACGATAGGTCCGACTTTCACAAGCTCCGTAATTCTGTTTTCTTGTAAAACTATTCTTTGCCCGGGGCATTGCTTATGCGCACGCCGCCGTTTGTCGTCACGACCCGTACGGAAGCGCCGCCGCCGTTCAAACTCGTATTTATTTTTACAGGCCGATGCCCCCATTTGTCGTCGCTTTCATCTCGCAGTTGCTTCAGAGCCGGGACGTCAGTACTAAATCCTCCGTTCACGGTTGCGGTCTCGATATTTGCCGCGTAATTTTCAGGCAGATGAATGTTGACGCCGCCATTTGTGGTTGTGACGTCGAGGCCCGAGCCTTTCCACCCGCTACCAGATAGTTTTACGTAAACGCCGCCGTTGGTTGTCCGCCCCTTGAAATTGCCGGCAACGTTGCTGAGGAACACGCCGCCGTTCTGCGTCACGAACTCTGCGTCCCCGTCAATACCGTAGATCGAGATGCCGCCGTTCTTTGCGGTCAAATTTACATTCGATGAACGCGGCACGATCAGCTCGAATGAAACCGACCAATGGTTGTCGTCGCTGCCTTCGGCTTTGATAGTGCCAGAGGTGTTGATCTTAATGTCTGAAAGCTTGCTCTTCGCACTCTCAACACTTTCGCTCCAGGCCTGAACGCACGAGCGCACGAGAATGTCCGAGCGGTCGTCGCCCTTGATACTGATGCCGCCGTTTTGTCGTCCGTCAACCCTGATCGTTCCGCTTGCCGGGATAGTCACTTCGCGCAACTCGCTGACAGATTCGCGACCGTTATGCGACCAGTTGTTATTGCCGCAGAAGGTGCGTTCCTTCATCGACTTCAACTTGGCTTTCGTTTTGTCCTTTTCGCTTTCCTGACCGGCTGCGGTCACAACGCCGAGACCGATCGCAAACGCGACCATGAGAATCGCGACGCCAGGCAGATTACGATATATACCTCTCATTGATAATTACCTCCGATGTTTTGGTTAAAAACCGCGTTAACTAAAACCAAAACACCGCAAAGAGTTGATTTGTGACAGCAGATCACGTGGTTTTTATGGTCAGCCCGTCGTTGTTGAGCTTCCACTCGAGCACCTCGGCGCCGTTTTGAGCGGCGAGAGCAGCTTCGACATCGCCGCGACGTCCGTCCTCGCAATAAAACGCGATACAGCCGCCGCCGCCGGCACCGCAAACTTTTGGGGCGATCGCTCCATTTGCCAATGCGGTGTCGATAAGGTGATCCATTTGGGGCGTCGTGATATTGGGGCTGAGCCGTTTGCGCTGCGGGTGAGCTTTGAGAAGGATCTCGCCGACAGCGTCCCAGGCACCTGCTCGGAGCGCGGCGCGCATCTTAAGCGACGTGTCGCGGATGCCGTCGAAGATCTCAAAGATCTCTTTGTCGCCGTCAATGTGTCGCTTTGTGATCTCCCAGTTGTTTGTGCCGGAGTTTCGCGGTTCGCCTGTGTAGCAGATCGCGATGCGGCGTTCGAGGATACTGGCATCTACATGCAAACTCTCGCGTCTCATGCCGTCGGGGGCAAAGTTTATGCACGCGACGCCGCCGTATTGCGCCGAATAATAATCCTGAAAGCCGGTGGGCACGCGGATGACCTGGCACTCGACATTGGCGGCGATGGGGATGAATCGGTCCGGCGTGTAGCGCTTGCCAACGAGTTCATTGAGTGCTCCGATGCATGCGATATTCAACGTCGATGACCCGGCGAGACCCGCGCCTGCCGGAGCTTCGGACTCGGTGGTCATATGAAAACCGCGCTCGGGGCGGAAAAAATAAACAAGTTTTGAAAGCAGTTCGAGACGCGGCTCGTCGCGCAAGCTCGTGATCTCAGAGACCGTTGTTTCAACTTTGGCTTTTTGATCGACGGATTCGAGAATGATGCGGTCGTCGTCGCGAGTTTCGATGCGCACGCGCGCGAGCATCGAGACGGCGAAGTTCACCGTGGCGGCGCCTTCGTGAAAAAGGAAAAGGGGTGGTATGTCAATTGTGCCGCCGGCAAGATCGACGCGAGTCGGGGCGGAAGTTTCGATAATCATAAATTAGAAGAAATGTGAGATATGAGAAATGAGACGTGAGAATTGCAGACGATTTCTCATTTCTCATATCTCACATCTTTCGGCTCCTCTTCTCGTTTTCTCCTTTTCTCCCCTTCTTCTTTCGAGGGTTCACGGGTCAGGTGGAGGCGCTCGCCGAGGTCGTGAAGTTTCTCAGACGCGACTTCTTCGACGGCGTGAATTTTCTCCTCGATCTTTTGAATCGTTTCGGGGCTGGCTGCCTCGACCTTTTCTGACAGCCAGTACCGCTCGATCGCGTAAAAGGTTATCACGGCGATCATCACAATAATAAATACCGCGAAACCGATCCGTTTGTAGTCACCGATGATAGAGGTGACAAAACCGCTAAAAAAATATCCAAGGCCAGCGAGTATTGACACCCAGATCAGGCAACTGATCGTGCTTAAGGTCAAAAACCTCAAAAATGGCATCTTACCTACGCCATAGAACACGCACATCGCGGCACGCAGACCGTAGATATATTTTGAAATGATGATCGCCGAACTCCCGAACTTGTCGATGAGTTTTTCGATACGCGGCTGAGCGACCTGATAAAAGGTGTAGTGTTTTGCGTTCTCGTGAGCGGCGCGCCCGATACCGTACGCGACGCAGTCACCCGTGACGCCGCCGAGCGTGCCAAACAGCATCACCCAAAAAAAGCTATACGGCCCGAACAACCCGCTGTGGGCCATCACGCCGGACAACAGCAAAGTAATATCGCCCTCGACCGTGCAAAGCACAAAGACGGCGAAGATGCCCCACTCGGCAACTAATTCATAAAACTGATGTTCCACTCGAGTAAAGGATAAAGGATTAGCTCGAAAGGATAAAGTCAACGTGTCCGTAGCCCGCGTGTCGGTTGCGACGCTCTCGCTCGCGCTGGCACGTAGTCTATGCCATAAACAAGGGCTACTTTAGAATAGTAATAACGGTAGCCCTTACTCACGTGCGCGCCTGCGGACACGATTCTGTTACCATTAGCTCCATGCTAAACGGAATTGGCGGCGTGCGAAGGGTAGTAATAACCGGCGTAGGGTGTGTGACGCCTATCGGCCGCGGCCGCGAGGCGTTTTGGCAGGCTCTGATCGCCGGCCTGAGCGGAACGCGCCGGATCGAGAGTTTTGATGACCCGCGCTGTCCGGTAAAGATCGCCGCCGAGATACCGGACTTCGATTGGCAGGCGGAGTTGAGCTCAAAGGACATCAAGCACGTGCCGCGCACGGTGCCGCTTGCACTCGCCGCCGCACGAGATGCATTGTCTGATGCAAACCTCGACCCGGCGGCTCTCGACATTGAACAACGCCGCGAGATCGGCGTCTGCGTAGGCACAGGCGGCGGCGGTCTAGCGTTTGCCGAGAAGCATTACGAATACTGGAACACCGGCGAGCGTAGTCATGCGAGCATTTACATTATCCCGGCATCGACGCACGGCGGTTTGTCGAGCGAAATATCAATGGCCTTTGGTCTGCGCGGGTTGTCGCACGTAATTTCCACGGGCTGCACCAGTTCGACCGATGCGATCTTTTACGCCGCCGAACACATCGCACTTGGTCGCCAAAACGTGATGATCGCGGGCGGCGTCGATGCGCCGATTGCTCCGGGGATATTGGCGGGCTTTGACCTGATGACCGTGCTGACACGATCGTGGAACGACGAACCCGAACGAGCTTCGCGGCCATTTTCAGCGGACCGCGACGGCATCGTCGTTGCCGAAGGCTCGTATCTTTTTGTGCTCGAGGAACTCGATCACGCGTTGTCACGCGGAGCGCATATTTATGCAGAGATCGCGGGCTATGGTTCGACCTGCGACGCTTATCATCGCGTGCGACTCGACGATAGCGGCATCGAGCCTGCGAGAGCAATGTCGATCGCACTCGCGGATGCGGGTGTCGATCTCGGCGAGGTTGATTACGTAAATTTGCACGGAACGTCCACGGTGTTGAATGACAAGATCGAGACCACCGCGCTGAAGATCGCTTTGGGCGAGCACGCAGGGAGCATTCCATGTAGCGCCACCAAATCGCAAGTTGGCCACCCGCAAGGCGCGAGCGGTGCCGCAGGTCTCGCCGCGACATTATGCGCATTTGAGACGGGCAAAATTCCGCCGACGATCAACCTCGACGTCGCCGACCCGGAATGTGATCTCGACTATGTGCCAAACGTCGCCCGCCCGGCTGACGTGAATGTCGCGCTCTGTAATTGCATCGGCTTTGGCTCAAAGAACAGCGCGCTGGTGTTAAAAAAATATGCACAAGCCCGCACTTAAGTAAGGGCGGAACATTCAACATTTCGCTTCCGCCCTTGCTTACGCGCGGGCTTGCGCACTTGATCAGCTATGGTTATCTCATTCACAAGACGCAGCGAAAGCCTCGAACGCCTCGACACCGGCGATTACACTCCGGAGGAATATGGGCGCTGGCTAGGCGAGATGCGTGTGATCCACAATTTCTTTGGCGAGATCAGAGCGCTGAAGAAAACGCTGCTAAAAGAGATTGAGGACGCTGACAGCGACCGTGTTTCTCTCCTCGACGTCGGCGCCGGCAGCGGCTATATTCTCGGCGAACTCTCGAAACAGATGAACGGCCGACGAGCGTTTTTTGTCGGCGTCGAGATAAATGCGGAAGCTGCAGCGTCGGTTCCGGCGTTCGGCGCATTGCCGGTGCAGGGCGATGGGACGCGACTGCCTTTCGCCGACGCGCAGTTCGACCATGCGTTCTGTACGTTGATGCTTCACCATTTGAGGGACGAAGACGCTGTGAAATTGCTGGCCGAGATGGCCCGCGTCTCGCGTGGCAAAATATTTGTCGTCGATCCCAACCGAGACCGAACGGCCTATTACATGTACAAGCTTTTCGCTCCCGTTTTTTTTCAGCGGCTAACGGTCGAGGACGGAGCTCTGTCGATCTTGCGCAGTCGGACCGCAGACGAGTTACATGCACTCGCGACAGAAGCAGGCTTGCAAAAGATCGAGGTCGTGCGTTCACGGCTGAATCGTCTAGTTTTGTCGGCTAGTCGGAACCACCTGCCGTAGCGGGTGGTTTAACGCCGCGTATGCAGAACCATGGAGAGACCTGAGATCAAAGAAGCTAATCTTCAACCACTCCCGACTGGTCGGGATTCTGACTACGATATCGCGATCGTAGGTGCAGGGCCCGCTGGTTCGTCCGCGGCGATCCGTCTCGCGCTCGCCGGTAAGCGCGTCGTGCTCGTCGAGAAAGAAAAGTTTCCGCGACACAAGCTGTGTGGCGAATTCATCTCACCGGAATGCCGCGACCATTTTGATGAACTCGGCGTGCATGACGCAATGCGTGAGGCCGGCGGCGTCGAGATCGCAAAGACTATCTTCTACTCACGTAGTGGCAAGGGCGTCGAAGTACCGAGTCCCGATTTATCGGGAGTTGGCTCCGCACACAAGCACGCGCTCGGTCTGAGCCGCGCCGAAATGGACATGCTGCTCATAGCGCGCGCGCGCCAAGTTGGCGTCGATGTGTTCGAAGAAACTTCCGTCGTCGATCTTTTGCAAGAGAACGACACAGTTGTCGGCGTAAAAACTCGCGCGCGAGATATTCGTGCCCGCGTTACGCTCGACGGAAGCGGGCGGATGCGGATTCTCGCTCGTCGAGCGTCCAGCGGTGACGGTATTCGAAAGGCCGAGTTCGTTGCGTTTAAGACGCATGTATCGGGCTGCGGCGTCTGCGAAGACACTTGCGAGATATTTTCTTACCGTCGCGGTTACGGCGGTTCGAGCCGTGTAGAGAGCGGCTTGCACAACCTCTGTTTTATCGCCGCCGCCGCCGACGTTAAGCAACTTGGCAGTGATCCGGAGCGAGTCTTGCGCGAGATCGTGTGTACGAACAAACGGGCCGCAGAAGTTTTCAAAGAGATCAATTTTGTCGGCGAGTGGCACGCTGTCGGGATCGAACGTTATGGTCGCGGGGAAATAGCCCCGCAGCTTGGTCTATTGACGATCGGTGACTCGGCCGCTTTCATTGATCCGTTCACGGGTAGCGGAATGCTATTAGCGCTCGAGAGCGCAAGAGTCGCGGTCGAAGCGATTGTTACAACGGACAACCTCGCTGCCCTAGCTGAAGATTACTCACGCCGATACTCTGCGACCTTCGACAAGAGGTTGCGGATGTGTTCGCTGCTGCGGCGCGTGTCGCTTGTTCCGCTGCTGGCCGAGACGACGATTCGCGCTCTGGCTCTGAGCAGCGGGGTTCGCAGGTTGATCGTTCGCGCGACGCGGTAGTCTTAACTTTGCGGTCTTTGCGGCTTTGCGTGAAACGGGTTTTTCTCACCCTGATAACGCAGATAAACGCCGATCGCGCATTAAGAATACAAGAATGGTCCGAGCGGCGGAATTCAGCCACCGAGGACACAGAGAACACCGAGAAAAACGAAAACGACGTTCTTACCCAAAAGGTTGTCGGCGCCGCTATCGAGGTTCATCGAACGCTCGACCGTTGGCTTCATCTTTGCGGTCTTTGCGGCTTTGCGTGAAACGGCTTTTTATCACGCAAAGACGCCAAGACCGCAAAGAAGCGTTGACACGGCACGTGCATCGTGAAAAAATCGCGGGTGTTGTATGGCTGAAAATATCAAAACCATGGCGGAGCGCGTTGGCGTCGAGATCTCGGCGGCGTCGATAAACGCCGTTGTGCTTGGCGAAGACGGAGGAATCGCGAAATCTCACTCTGTCGTCCTTACCGCGGACTCGCCGATGGTCGAACAGCTCGTCGCCCTTGTTGATACGTTGAAAAAAGAGATCGGCGGCATCAACCGCATCGGCCTTGCGGTCCCGGGACTTATCGACCGTGCGAGCGGACGCGTCGCGTTTTCGACGAATATGCCCGAGAACGCGTCGGTCGACCTGATAAACGAGATCAAATACACCACCAGCCTCGATGTCGTGATCGAGAACGATGCCAACGCCGCCGCGTATGGCGAATTCCTGCTTGGCGCAGGTCGCGGCGTGCGCAATATGTTTTATGCGACGCTTGGTGACGGCGTCGGCGGAGCGTTTATCTTTAACAGCGAGATGTGGCGCGGCGCAGCAGGTTACGCCGGCGAATTCGGCCACGTTACGATAAATTCCGAGGGCATGAAGCTTGAGGAGGTCGCCTCGGCCGCAAATATCATTCGCCGCACGCGCGCACGCTTTCATCAGGACAGCACCTCGTCGCTCAACAATTTACCCGAGGAATCGATCACGCTTGCGGCCATCATCGCCGCCGCCGAGTCAGATGACGATTTTGCGCAGATGATGCTGGAGCGCACCGGCTCATACGTCGGTGCAGCGATCGCGAGCGTTATTAATCTGCTTAATATCGAGAAGATCGTTGTCGGCGGTGCCATCATGCAGGCAAAAGGAGTTGTCCTAAACGCGATCATCGAGCGTGCCCGCGAGCTTGCGTTTGCACCCGCATTCGAAGCAACGTCCATTGTCGAGGGCGAACTCGGTCTAAACGCAGCCGCCGCCGGAGCCGCGTGCCTGAGCGGCGAAGTTTCCGATTAGATTCAGCTACAAAGATCAAGTCAGGTGGAGGCTCTTATGCTAGTTAGATCGATCGCTTCGCTCATATTTGTCGCTTCATCTTTTGTTCTCGCCAGCGGCCAAACTCCGAATACAAAGAGCGAGAGCACCGAAAAGCCTCCAAAGACGATCGACGGAGCGCGAAGCGAAAAACTGCGGGACCTACCATTTCCGGCCGGTGTCGACCTGCAATTCATCATTAAGGAGATTGCCAAAGACCTCGACCTCAACGTTCTGTTCGACCCTCAATCGCATCTCGAAAACCGCAAAGTCAAAATAGAACTCAAGAATGTGACGCCGGCAGCAGCTCTGAAGTATTTACTCTTGCAGGAAGAATTGGTTTCCGACGAGGTGGCACCCGGAACGATCATTGTTGCGAGCCGAACGAGAGCGACATCGATACCCAAGATCGGAGTGGGCCTTACGCCACTCACTGTACAGCTTGCCGAGTACTTTAGAGTCTTCGGCGGAGTCCTCGTCAACACCGTCCGTAAAGATTCGCCCGGTTCGAGAGCGGGGCTCAAGGCTGGAGATGTGATCACCGCGATCGACGGCGAAGTCGTTCGAGGCGGACTCGACCTGGTCCGCGCTCTCGACAACAAGAAAGAGGGCGATGTCACCATTACGATCGTACGTGACCGCAAAGAACAGACCATCAGCCTAAAACTTCATAACGAAACCAAATGATCGCGGCATTGGCACGGGAATGTAATCGGATTGCGGATTGCGGATTGCGATTTGGGTTTTAAGTCGGAAAAGCTCAACTTTTCCGCGAATCGACGGGCATAGCCCCGGTCGCAGGCTTGCCTGACCGGACGACTGGCACTTATTCACGCAAAAATTTTATTCGATTTATTAAGTTAACTAATTAACGCAAGATTGCCCAGGTCGTTTAGATAGCTTAATTTCGAGTTGTGCAATTTGCGGTTTCACAAACATTTAGTAAAATCTCTTACAGTTTTATAGTTCGTTATTTAAGCGGTTTTAGTAGTTCTCTTTCACATATAAAGCGAGACGTGCGAAGCGTAATCGGCAGTTACTGTTGTAAGTAGAGTCGTAACGCGTTTAATTCCAGAATGGCGCAATTTTTTAATAAGAGTGCTAACAATATCGCCAGGATCAGCATGGTTTTGGCTGCCGTTGCTGCGGGCGGAGCTTTTTTAGGCTACACGCAGATAGCCCGCTCGTCTTACCTGACGGGCCGCTACGTTGAGCGGCAGCAG
This sequence comes from Pyrinomonadaceae bacterium, assembly GCA_046154245.1. Lineage (GTDB taxonomy): Bacteria > Acidobacteriota > Blastocatellia > Pyrinomonadales > Pyrinomonadaceae > OLB17. The sequence continues at coordinate 525 of JBJXFZ010000158.1, read as the reverse complement.
CCGGTCCAATTTAGCCACAAGCATCACGTCGGCGACGATGGCATCGATTGCCGTTATTGCCACCAGACGGTCGAGACAACTGCCTCGGCCGGAATGCCTTCGACGCAGACCTGTATGAACTGCCACAGCCAGATCTGGGCGGACAGTCCATATCTCGAACCTGTAAAGGCGAGCTGGCGTGAGAATAAACCTATCGAGTGGGAACGCGTTCACGACCTGCCTGAGTTTGCATACTTCGACCACAGCATTCACATCGCCAAAGGCGTCGGCTGTTCGACCTGCCACGGCCAGATCGACAACATGCCGGCCGTTTTTCAGGAGAATACGCTACAGATGGAATGGTGTCTCGCGTGTCATCGCGAACCTGAGAAGTTTATTCGACCGAAATCAGAGGTCTTTAATATGGAGTGGCAGCCAGGTGATCTCGATGACGCCGAGCGAAGCAAGTTAAAAGCAGATTACAAGATCCGCAGCAAGGAAATGATGACGAGCTGTTCGACTTGTCACAGGTAGGATTGGCCACAG
>JBJXFZ010000081.1:0-46400 GCA_046154245.1 Pyrinomonadaceae bacterium | reverse complement strand
CCGGTGAATGGTGGGGCCGACGTAGTACGAACGGCTCTGTGTTCGCAGTACAGTTTGGCACAACGTCTGACCGTCCCGTACAGGGTGACTACACAGGCGACGGCAAAGCGGATATCGCATTCTGGCGACCCGCAGACGGCAATTGGTTTATCCTCCGCAGCGAAGATTCCAGTTTTCTGGCGTTTCCGTTCGGCTCATCGGGCGATACGCCCGTTCCCGGCGACTACGACGGTGACGGCAGAACCGACTCCGCAGTGTTCCGGCCATCAAACGCCACGTGGTTCCTGAACCGCTCGACCGCAGGCGTCGCTATTCAACAGTTCGGCCTCACCTCAGACACGCCCATACCAAGCGCGTTTGTGCCGTAAACTCTCGTGACCTAGATACATTTCTCGAGGCCGGTTCGTCAGGAGTCGGCCTTTTTTTGTTCACTAAGATCGTATTGGTTTGAAATCGCCCGGCGTTTGAACTAAACTTGCCGCACATTTTGCCGGAAACGGAACCGTTTCACCCACGCAACAGTGTTGCATTTAACATTGCTTTTTTGCTATGCTCTGTATGCCAGAGTAAATCCACTAGTAAAGGAGCAGCAAAATGTTAGGAGATTCACCAAAAATGAGTGTTGATAAAGGAAAAGCAATCGAATCGGCGTTGTCGCTGATCGAGAAGAAATATGGCAAGGGCGCGATAATGCGGCTCGGAGAGAAACCCCACGAAGAAGTCGGTGCGATCTCGACAAATTGCCTCAGCCTCGACGCCGCGATCGGCGTTGGCGGCTTTCCGCGCGGCCGCATTATCGAGGTTTACGGGCCTGAGAGTTCGGGTAAGACAACGCTTGCCTTGCAAGTTGTCGCTTCGGCACAAAAGACCGGCGGCGTCTGTGCCTACATCGACGCCGAGCATGCGATGGACCCGGAATACGCCGGCAAACTCGGCGTTAACATCGACGATATGTTGATCTCGCAGCCGGACTCGGGCGAGCAGGCGCTCGAAATCGCCGAAACACTCGTGCGTTCGAACAGCGTCGATGTCATCGTGATCGACTCGGTTGCGGCGCTAGTGCCACGTGCAGAGCTCGATGGCGAAATGGGCGATTCGCTGCCAGGCCTGCAGGCGCGTCTCATGTCGCAAGCGTTGCGAAAGCTCACCGCGATCGTTGCAAATTCGCACACCTGTTTTGTCTTTATCAACCAGCTTCGCGAAAAGATCGGCGTCTTTTTTGGCTCGCCCGAGACGACGACCGGCGGTAAAGCACTGAAATTCTATGCCAGCTTGCGATTGGATATCCGGCGCATCGGCGCGATAAAGGACGGCGATAAGGTCGTGGGCAATCGCACACGCGTCAAAGTTGTTAAAAACAAATGCGCACCGCCGTTTCGCGAAACCGAGTTCGACATCATGTATGGCGAGGGGATTTCGCGCGAGGGCGATCTGATCGATCTGGCCGTCAACCACAACGTTATAGAGAAATCGGGTTCGTGGTTTTCGTACAAAGGCGAACGCCTCGGACAGGGCCGCGAAAACGTAAAGACTCACTTAAAGGAAAATGTCGATCTTACGACGCGGATCGAGACTGAGGTCAAGGTGTTGCTTGGTTTTGAGAAGGCAGAGGCCGCCGCAGCGACTTAGGCATATCACCGGAAAAGACACAAAGGACACAAAGAGCATTTACTCTTTGTGTCCTTTTGTGCCTTGTGTTGATAATTACGGCTGCGGCTTGCCGCCCGTGACTCTATTGCTCTTCATCATCGGCGGCGTGTTGCTGTTCTTTTTCATCATCGGCGGCGGAGCGTTTACGTCAGACGGCGGACGCGTTTGGTTCATCATTCGTTTAAGCTCTTCGGGCGACGGTATTCCGGGCGTCGGCGTCGCTCCGGGCTTCATTGGCTTTCGCAATTCCGCTTCGCTGGGAATGCCGGGCGTCGGTGTTCCCTTTGGCAGTTTCGAATTTGCAACGTTCCCTTGAGTGTTATTAGCCGAGTTCATTATTACCGGATTTGCCGGAATCCCAGGCGGCATGTTTGCCGGATCGAGTTGAACCTCGGCGATCTTGGTGTTTGAGTTCCCGTTCCCGTTCGCGTTCGAATTAGCGGGAGAGCTACCGCTGCCGCCGCAGGCCGACAGGAAACTTATAGTAGAAATGAGTGACAAGATAATAAAATTTCTAGACATAATTCGTTGTTCTTACGGTGATTATAAACCTGCCGTCCGCGACCGACAAGCGATTTGACATCACAAAACCGCTTATTTACACTTACAAATTCGCGCTTGTGTCATGAATGGATGCAGCGAAGACGGCCAGGTAGCTCAGTTGGTAGAGCAGCGGACTGAAAATCCGCGTGTCGGCGGTTCGACCCCGTCCCTGGCCACCACACATCTTTAATCGATACAACGATATAGCGACGTAGGCAAACAACCTGCGTCGCTTTTTTTTGCCAACCGCAGGGTCGATGAGAACGGCAATGTTTTTATCAGCATAGATGGCCGGCGAAGATACTTGCATCGAGGCGGAAGCGCGCAGACGCGTTACCAGAGATAGAAGCCTGTATCCGGAGCAGCTGTTTTCGGTCGCAATAGTAAGTCCTTGATTTTAGTCACATCTTCGGATATAGTCTTACCCGCTAACGAAAATTTGATCTTCATCGAGATGTTTGCAATTTGTATGGAGGGACTGTCCCCATCAGTCTATTTGTAACAAACATTCTTGAATTCCGCCTCGGGAATATTTCTCGGACGAAGAAGCTATCCCGAGCATTTATCGCGAAGTTACACGGTTACTACAGGAAATAGTTGGATTTGGCAAGGATCGTTGGACCGGTAAGTTTTGATGAATTTTTGAAGTTCTCAGCAAATTTCACAGTTGGTTTAATTTACTAATAACTTTAAAGTTACCGCCCCCCATAACACGCTAGTTTTCCTGTCGTATTCAGCGAAGACAGTTTATTTCTGTCTCTACACAACCACTTTTAGGAGGAATAATCATGCCGATACAACCAACCTATCCTGGCGTCTATATCCAGGAAGTATCTAGCGGCGTCCGGACAATTACGGGTGTGTCCACATCGATCGCCGTTTTCTTCGGGCGAACACAGCGGGGCCCAGTCGATGAGGCCGTTCGCTGTTTAGGCTATTCGGATTTTTTGCGCAAGTTCGGCGACGGCCATCCGAAAAGCGATCTAAGGGCTTCAGTAAAACAATTTTTCGACAACGGCGGAACCGACTGTTATGTCGTGCGGGTTACGGCCGCTGGCGCTGTCTCTGCCGACGCCACGATCGCGGATGCTGCCGGCCCGACCGATATTATGAGGGTAACGGCAAAGAACGCCGGAGCTTGGGGAAACAACATTCAGTTCGTGACCACAGACAACGGCGACGGCACGTTTAGCATGACGGTATCTGAAGTCGACGGTTCAACAGTTCTCAGCTCTGAGCCGACCTATATTAAACTTTCGCTAGATCCAACGTCCCCAAGATACGTTGAGGACTATGTGAGTCAAAGGTCGGATCTAGTCGATGTTGAGGTTCTGACGGTGCCGGCCGTATTTGACAGCACGACGGGACCTCAGGACGGCACTTACTTTTTAGGGGTTGCCCCTCCGCTTCCGCTTGTCGTTTCGGCCGATCAGACGGGGATGACCGAGGGACTTGATGATGACGGCGTTACTCCACTGGCAACGACCGATTACACGGGTCCCCAAAGGGCGTTTGATTCGCTCGAAAGGGTCGATCTTTTTAACCTGATGGTGATCCCGGGCGATCAGGATCTTGGTGAAGCGGGTAATCAGACATTATTGGATCCGGCAAGCGTTATTTGCGAAAAAAGACGGGCTTTCTTATTGGTTGATGCGCCGGAAACCGGCTGGACAAGTGCCGCCGGAATACCCGTCGCCGACAAGGCCGACGTCGACGGGCTGAGAGCGGGCATGTCCACAAAATATTCCGCAGTGTTTTATCCCAAAATCAGATATAACGACAACGGGATAATTAAGTCCATCGGACCGTCTGCGATGGTTGCAGGAATTATGGCTCGTACCGATTCGCAGCGTGGCGTATGGAAAGCGCCCGCCGGTATCGATGCCAACCTGCGTCTTGTCGATGACGTTTTTCCGAACCTTACAGACAATGAGAATGGCGTGCTGAATAAAATGGGCGTCAACTGCATCCGGAAGTTTCCGAATGGAATCGTCAATTGGGGGGCGCGCACGCTCGACGGCGACGACGACTTTGGTTCCGAGTGGAAGTACATCCCGATACGCCGACTGGCGCTCTTTATAGAAGAGTCGCTGTTTCGCGGCACGAAATGGGTTGTTTTTGAACCGAATGACGAGCCGTTGTGGGCGATGATCAGGATGAATCTAAACGCCTTTATGATGAGTCTTTTCCGGCAGGGCGCCTTTCAGGGCTCGACGCCGGACAAGGCGTTCTTTGTCAAATGTGACAGCGAAACGACTACGGCTAACGACCGCAATTTGGGGATCGTGAACATCGTGGTCGGCTTCGCTCCGCTTAAGCCTGCCGAATTTGTGATCATCACGATTCAGCAGATACCGGATGTATAAACCGAAATAGGAGGACGGAAAAATGAAAGGATTTGTAAAGAATGCAAAAAGATACGACCCGTATAAGAACTTCAAGTTTCGGTTAAAGTTCGGTGACAACAATCAGGTCGTCGCGGGTATCAGTAAGGTTAGCGCTCTCAAACGGACGACCGAAGTAGTCAAACACCGCGACGGAGGCGACAACAGCACCGATCACAAGTCTCCGGGCCGCACCAGCTATGATGCGATCACATTGGAGCGCGGGCTGACTCACGACGCCGAATTTGAAGGTTGGGCAAACCGTGTACATCCCTGGACGGGCGACGCGGCGATGGACCTGGTCGATTACAAGCGAAATCTCACGCTTGAAATGATGAATGAGAAAGGCCACGTAGTTTACAGGTATTTTCTATACGACTGCTGGGTCAGCGAATACACGGCCATGCCTGAGCTTAACTCAAATGCAAACGCCGTCGCCATCGAATCGATGAAGCTCGAACTCGAGGGCTGGGACCGTGACAAGGACACCAAGGAGCCTAACGAAGCGGACGACGTTCCGAAGGATTAGCAACGGGGTAAACAGTGATGCCTGATTCGGGGACAATCTCATTGATCCCGTTGCCGTCGTTTCCTCCGTGGTTGGGGACTAATTTTTCGCAAGTCAACGCGGGATTTCGTCGGTTTGGGATTTCGGAAAACGACCTGAAGATTGATTTCAGAACGCGGAATCGCGCCGCTCTCGTTACGAGTCTGCTTGAATCGTGTGCTACAGATCCGGACGGATCGCTCCCCGCTTCCCTGTTCAGCGAACTTCCAATCGGTAACCGGATCGAATGCCTTCTACTCATCGCCGCGGGTGGGCCAGATGCAGCGTTGGATCTCGTCTTTAAATGCGCGGCCTGCGGCGAAGAGTTGGAACTCGAGATAACAATCAACGAACTCTGTGAACTCCAGCGCTCTGCCGATGAGATTGAAACCATCGGCGTGAGCGTAAAGGGCCGCCGCCTCGAATTTCGCAAACCGACCGGTGCGGATCAGGAAGATTGGGCGCGGACCGTTTTCCGCGACGAACGCGATGCTGCAAAGGGCATGATTTGCAGCCTCGCGATTACGAGCACCGCGGCCAAGTCTATCAAACCCGACTCCTTTGACTTAATAGAAGATGCGTTTGATGAGGCCGATCCGCTGGTAAATTTTGGATGCAGCGTGACCTGCGAAGAATGCGGTGAACAAAACGAGTTCGCCGTCGATCTGGTCGAAACTGCGCTCGACTTGCTCAACCGTGCTCAATATCGATTGATGTATTCGGTTCACAAACTCGCGACGCATTACCACTGGAGCGAGGCCGAGATATTTGCCGTGCCTGATTGGCGTCGGCGAGAGTATCTGAAAATGATCGAGACGATGAAAAGATGAAAGGATATCTGTCGAACATTGCAAGGCAAAGCGGTCTCCGATTTTCGGGCGGGAGCGAACCAGTGCGCAGAGCTGGCGGAAAAAGCAAAGCTGAAACCGCTTCCGAACCGATTGCGCCGCTCGAGCACGAAAAGGTAGTGATGGTGGGGCCCGGTGCTGGAGAGCAAACAAAAAGACCAGCGGCGTTGGCGGCTGAAACTTCCAAGTCCGAATCGCGGACGAAAGAAACAAAGCAGACAAGTCGGAACAAAACAAACCTTGAAGCTGCTGAATTACCTTTGCAGAAACCTGCTCTGCACGCCGAATCTGATGTCGGTGAGGCCCCGGGCCATCAGGCCGCTCGGTCGATTTCGCCAGTGGAAACAAATGTGCCGCTGAGCGTACTCGCGAAAACAAAACAGAGCAACGCGTCCGAAGTCGAAACCTCTATCGAACAAATTGAGCCACGCGAACAAACGGTATTTGTAGAACAGCCTGGAACGATAGGCGAATCCAAGCCGCGAAACGCCAAAACGCAAACTGCTAAATTGCGAACGAAAAACGCGGCCCGAGTAATTCCCGAGCCTCAGACACCTGCACGAGAATCGGACCGGCGATATTTCGCTCGGACCGCTCAACTGATCGACGGACAGGAAGCCGCTCCCGAAGAAGCCCGCACGATTCTGCTTCACGAGATTCAGGAATGGGTCGCAGCCGGTGCATTGCCGGATGCGGAAATTGTTTCGACGGTTGGCGAAGTGAAGCCAGCAGCTAAAGCAATCCAAGAAATCGTAAAGGCGCTCGAACCGGAACCCGGCGTTGTCCGCATACGCGAAAAGCATGTTGATGAAACCGCGACGACACAAGAAACCGTAACGACCCTCGAACCACATCCGGGCGTTGTCCGCATACGCGAAAAACATGTTGAGGAAACAGCGACTGCGGAGGCACATCGACAGTCCGCCGATGTCGAGGAACAAAACTTCAATCTTTCGATCGGCACGATCAGTGTCGTGATCGAGGGCGACGACCGTCCGGCTCAGCCACCCGCCGAGTCCGGTCGGGCACAACCGACAACACAAAGTTCGCGCAACAACGCGGGAGACCGCTTTTCACGGCTCAGCCGTAGTTATCTATAAACGGAAATGGCGCTTGCAGACACATCAAAGGCAATCGGAGCAGTAAGTTCGCTGCTCAAAGAGCGGATCGATGCGGTCAGCAGTCTTCCCGTCTCTATTGGTAGGCCGGCGGAGGTGACCGACAACACGCCGAGTCTCAACCTGTTTTTGTACGAAATTCATTTTGACGAGCACCTAAAAAATACCCCTCTAAACGAAGGCGAAAAACCGCCTCTGTGGCTGGTGCTCAAATATTTGCTGACCGCATTTCATGCGTCCAACGACAGCGATTCAGAGAACGCGCATTTGCATCTCGGTGCGGCGCTTCGAGCTGTTTGCACTGACGATCTCCTAAAGCTCGATCCGACATTTGCTCTCGTCAACGCTCTCGATCCGAACCCGAGTCCGCTGCATGTTACCTTCGACGACTCGCCGTCCGATCTGGCGGCAAAATTAATGCAGGGACCGGATGACAAGATTCGTCTGTCGGCGTGTTTTCAGGTTCGTCCGGTCATGATCGCGGCGGCCGAGCCGGGCGATTATTCGCTGCTTGTCGGCATTGATTACACTGCGGTGCCTCCAGCCGTTGTGGCCGAGGATCCGTTAAGAGCGCCTGTTGGGATCGATGTCATTCCCACAATGGGCGTGCGAATAAACGAAATCTCGCCACGTGGATTCGAGGTCGGCGAAGAAGTCACCTTAAAGGGCACGGACATGCACCTATCGAACCTGTCGGTCATGCTCGGCTCGGCAGAACTTCCGATTGTCAGACAGCAACCCGACGAACTCGCCTTTGGTGTCGATAACGCAATTATTGAGGCGAGCGGCATTTCCGCCGGCAGCCATCCGGTGACGGTTGTACAGACCTTTCCTGCCACTGGCAAGCGGCGAAAGAGTAATGCTGTGATCGGTAATCTGGTCCCGACGCTTCGAACCGCTGTCATTGACGGCGGGCCGCCTCCGTCGATCAATGCGGGGCCTCCGAGAACTGCATTTGCCGATATTAATCTGACGGGCATGCTGCTGGGCGTCGCAACGGACGACACCATTCTTGCTTTTTACAAAGACGGTGTCGTTGAAAAGATGTTTGACGTATTTTCTGCGGTTTCACCGCCGGCTCCGCCGATGCCTCCGGGCACGCCGCCCCAGCCACAGCCGACACGGCAATTGGCAATGTCGTCGGGCGACGCGGTACCGGTCGGTGATTACAACATGATTTTGATCGTAAACGGACAACAGGCTCCGCAGAGTCCGATCGTCCATATGGATAATCCATGATACCTGAACAGGCAAAAATCGAGCCGGTCGTTTTCTCGCCGAACCTGCGAGCCGCGGACGAACTTGCAAATTACTGGATGCGACAGGCAATGCTGCGCACTCGTAGAGAGATCTCGTGGATTTGGCACGAGCGCGGCCTCGGAGCCCAGGCAAGACCGGGTGAGTTGCCGCCGGTAATCGATAAAACTTCGGATTCGCTAGATCTGATACGTCATTGGGACGAAAAGCAGGAGTTTTTTGTTACTAATGTTTCGGCGAAATATCTGACCGAGGCTCTTTCGGCTTCGCCGCCGACAATTAAAAAGCCTGAACGCGGAACGTTCAGCTGGGTCGTCAGCGAGATGGATCTAGACGACGTTTCCAGATTCACGCTCGCTGTCGGATTGGCTTCGGCTTTCGATGCGAGCTTTGGAGCTGTCTTGGCGTCATGTCTCAACGATCCGGCACGCGTCTATCCGAATCTGATGCTTATCCAGCGTTTGTGGAAGATACCCGAGGAAGTACTTTCATTGGCCGATCCTATGCATCCGATGTTCTCGACCGGATTGCTGCGAAGGGCGTCAAGCGCACAGCGACAATACCCGGAAACTGTTTGGGAACAGCCGTTTACGGTTCCGTCGCTCGTCGCTCGCAAGTTGCTAGATCTGGGCGAGATTCAACCCTCTGGACTCAGACATCTCGATCAGGCCGTTGAAGAAAAAGGTGAAATCACAAAAACAATGGAGCTGATCGCGTATCGTCTGCGCGATCGGCACCAATCTACGTTGCGTATCGTGCCGCTGCTCGGAAATCGCCGCTCGGCTTTTCGCCAAACGGCTGCCGACATCGCGCGTCTCTCAAAAGAGTCACTTTGGGAATACACGGGCGACCCGACGCTGCTTCGCAACGAAGACTATTTTGGAATGCTGCTTACTTTTTCATGGCTGACGGGTCGCGGACTTTTTGTAAGGCATGAGATTTTCGACGACTCGGAACAGCGACGCGAGATGAATGCGGGACTGCCGTTTGTCTCGACACCGGTGACGATATTTTTATCAATCTCCGAGCGAAGACAGGTCGCGCATATCGACCCCGAACTCGTACTGCCTTTCGTCAAGATTCCGCCGCTTCAATATGAGGATCGGCTTGACGTTTGGAAAAAGGAGTTCGGCGCGGATGCAGACAGGTACATGCCGGAGCTGAAAGAGATGTCGCGGCGTTTTCGTTACGAAAAAGAGACTATCCGCGAGATCTGTCGCGAGATCAGAGCTCTGCCGCATGAGCCGACCGAGGACGACTTTATTGCAGCGTGTCGTACCGAACTCAGCTTTGACATAGGCGAGCTTGCCGCTCACGTCGAGCCGCGATTTATTGACGAAGAGTTGATTTTGCCAAACAAGCAGACAATTCAGTTCGAAGAGCAAATGGCCGCAATGCAGGCGTTGACCAAAGTTCATTATGAATGGGGAACAGCGCGCGCATGGAACGAAGGCGGCATCACCGTGCTCTTTGCCGGCCCGCCGGGAACCGGCAAAACGATGGCCGCCGAGATCATGGCATTTCGGCTGAAGCTGCCGATGTATCGCGTCGATCTGTCGCAGGTTGTGAACAAGTACATTGGCGAAACCGAGAAGAATCTCAAGCGGATTTTCGACGCGGCCGATATTTCGGACATGGTTCTGTTTTTCGACGAGGCGGATTCGCTGTTTGGCAAACGCACCGAGGTTAGCGATTCGCGCGACCGTTATGCAAATTTGGAGGTCTCGTATCTGCTCGAACGCATGGAGCGGTTCAAAGGCCTTGCGATTCTCGCGACCAATCGAAAAGACGATCTCGATAAAGCGTTTGCCCGTCGCATTCGGCACATTATCGATTTCCCAGTGCCTGATGAGAAGCAGCGGGCGGCGATCTGGCGGCAGATCATTCCGGCGTCGGTGGCTGGAAATTCAGCGATAGATATTGCGTTCCTGGCTCGGCAGTTTCCGCTATCTGGCGGACATATTCGCTCGATCGTTTTCAACGCGTGTTTACAATCGGCGCATGCGGGCAACGGTCACAAAGAACTGTTTATGAGGGACGTGCTTGTCGCAGTAAAACGCGAGTACGACAAGATGAACCGCAGCTTGAGCCTTGAACAACTGGGACCGTATGCTCGCGAGATCGCAGGACTCGAATAACGAAATGGCAAATCGGAGAATACATATAGATAACCTGCGGATACGGCTGCCGCGAGGAATGGCGGGCGACTCAAAAGCAGTTGCGCGGAGTATCGGCCAAGAGGTGATGAAGTCTGTTGCAGACGCAGCCCGCGGATCAACCGGGAGCTTTCGGATCGATGAAATGTCCTCGGGGAAAATTCGCCGGACCGACGACTTAGGCCTTATTGGAAAGCAGGTGGCGAGAGCCATCGGTACTGAAACCGAGAGGCAAATTAAAAGACAGGACAGGTAAATTATGGGCTTTTTAATGCGCGGCGCGTTGATCGAATACGGTTCCGATTTTATGGGGCCGATACCGAACGTCGTCATTTTTCAGTTCAATCCCGAAACGCTGACTCGCACTGTTCAGATACCGCCGCGCCCCACATCCGGCACGTCGCGTGAAACCAGCCAGGCGGGTGAACCGGCGGTTGAGAAGATCTCGCTGACCGCAAAATTCAGCGCCGCCGACGAGATGGGCGAGAACAAGGCGTTGGCTCGGCTGTTTGGAGTCGGGACACGGCTGGCGGCGCTTGAAAAGATGGTCTATCCGTCAAATGATCTGCTCGCCGCGATCGGCGCCGCGCTCGGCCTCGTCGGTGGTGGGGATAGCGACCCGAGACAAGTGATCCCGCGTGAAAACTATCCGCGAATCCTGTTTATTTGGGGCGTTTACCGTGTTCTACCCGTCGTGCTCGAATCGATGAGCATTACGGAACAGCAGTACGATTTTTTGCTAAATCCGGTACAGGCAGAGGTTTCTTTGTCGATGTCGGTCAATGCCATCGACAAGTGTTCGGACGACGAGGTGGCAAAGGGCGCTCTCACTTACTCAAACATGGCGAAGGACGCCCAGGCGATGGCAAATTTGGCCAATACGGTCGAGCAGATAGTGGAGTTAATTCCATTCTAGGTGAGGTGACGAGATGTTTGGTTCGAATTCGAGATATGTAAAATGCCCCGTCGTCGAAGTTGAGACGGCAAAAGGGGAGAAGGTCAACGCCGTGAAACTGCGTCGTTTGCCCTACACGCCGGGCAATTTGACCGAGACAAAAGGCTCTGACCGTCTCGATATTATGTCGTTTCGCAAGTACAAGGATGGAACCAAGTTTTGGCACTTGGCGGACGCAAATTCCGAGCTTGAGGCAAACCGGTTGGTGACGCGCGAACGTTCGGAAAACCCGCTTGCTACAGAGGAAACGACCTTTATTTTGGTACCGGAAAATTAACTTATGGTTAAGGAATTCAAAGTTATTTACACCCCGACGCCGGGTGGGCCGGCTACGCCGGCTAAGAAGGAACAGCTCGACGCTATCGAGGAGATCGTCGTTGAGCAGGAGGTCGGCAACACGTGGTCAGCCCGGATAAAGATACCTGTCTGCATAGCCGAGGACGGTTCGTGGGATGGCGAGAACGATCCGAACTATGCCGAAGGTGCCCGAATCCGCGTCGAGGCGCGTATCGAGCCGGGCGACTTTGTACCGCTCATAGACGGAACCGTTGCGGATGTGAATCGCGATTTGAACGCTCAACCGGGACAGAGTTCGGTGACGATAGTAGTAAACGACGACATCGTTCTCCTGAATCGCGCGGAGGTGCCCGCAACCTTTACCGCCGGTACGCCGGACAGCGAAATTGCGGAGGAGATCTTTGCGACCTCAGGAGTTACGGCGACCTCGACCGTTGACCCTACGGACGCTCCGCGTGATCTGGCGGCAGTTACGAACCAGCATGGAACGGCGATGCAGATGCTGAGGACGCTCGTTTCGCGCAACCCCGATTACGTTGCATACGTGCTGCCGGGCGAGACTGCCGGGGCGACGATCGGTTGTTTTAAGAAACTGCCCACGGCGACCGACGGCCTGCCGGAACTGTATTTGACCGGGGAAGACAGAAACCTTGCTTCTTTCAATATTACTCAAAATTCGAGCCGTGCCGCCGATTACACGAGCGATCACGTCGACACACAAGACGTGTCGGCGGCTGCTGGCGCGGCAAGCTATCGCGATTCCGTCCCGCCGGGCGGCGAAGGAGCGACAAGGCTCACTGAAGCTCAAGCGCGCCTAAGACGGCACACTCGAGGGTCCGGCGATCATGTTGATCCTGCGGTGGCAGCCGCAGCCGCTTCGCTTCAGTCGAGTTATACCTTGAGCGTCGAGGGTTCGGTGTTGCCACAGTGTTACGCGGCCGTGCTGACGCCATACCGAATGGTGTCGGCGAGGTTGTCGAACAGTCGCTTTAGCACGGATTACGTGATTTACAAGGTCACGCATACGCTTGGCCGCTCGGAATATACGCAGAGTTTTTCTCTGCGGGGCAACATAGCGTCGCCCGAAGCGAGCCCAAGCGCATCGTTGCCGGCGGCGGCGGCTGCGGTCGGCGGAGCGGCAGCCGTTAGTTTTAACATTCAGGTCGATATTTTTTAGATGGATACTTTAGAAGACAATTTGGTCGAACTCGCCGAATGGCGAAACCGCAGCCTTTTTGGCAAATACCGGGGCATCGTCGATTCGGTCGAGGAAGGTGACCGCCTCGGTTATATCTCGGTCAAGGTGCCGTCTGTTTTCGGCCCTGACCGGGTCATCGAAAATGTTCGTCCGTGCAGCCCGTTTGCCGGCAGCAGCCACGGATTTGTTGCGATTCCAGAGCCGGAAGACGGAGTGTGGGTTGAATTCGAGGCAGGCAATTCGTCGCTGCCTATCTGGACCGGATTTTGGTGGGCCGACGGCGCGATGCCGGAGCCAAGCGGCAAGCTTGTCCGATCTTTTATTACGACCGCCGGACACAAACTGCTGCTTGATGACGATGCGAATGAGGTCAAGCTGATCCACGCCGACGGTGCCGAGCTGACGATGACTGACAGCGAGGTGACGTTGAAGATCGGCGACTCGAGCCTAAAACTGACTTCGAGCGACATTACTCTCCAGGTCGGAGCGTCGCCGACATCGCCAAACATAAAGATCGAATCGAGCCAAATCACGGTCGCTGCGAGCCAGATCGGTTCGGTCAAACTAACGTCGAGCGGCGTCGAGATCGCAAACGGGGCAATGAAATTAGGAGCTTAAATGGGATGCCGGGATATATTTTGACCACAGCAAGTCAGATCATGTGCATGCACGGCGGCACGGCAATACTGACCACGGCGAACACAACGGTCAAGGTCGACAACATGCCGGCACTTGTCGAGACCGACATTCACCCGGTCGCCGGCTGCGCGTTCACCATACCGCCGGGCAAGCCTTCGCCGTGCATCCGGATCGAATGGAGCATGGGAGCGACCCAGGTAAAGGCTAACGAGACGGCGGTTTTGATCCAGTCGAGTATAGGTAAATGCATTAGTGCCGAAGGCGCGACGCAGGGCGTGGCGATAATCGCGCAGACACAGACAAAGGCGCAGGCGATGTAAAACGATGAGATTAGTAAACGGTAAACATCTGTCCTTCCCTTTCCGCGTTGGCAGCGACGGCCGGATGGCGGCGGTCAACACGCTCGATGAACACGTTCGTGATGAGATCTTGCAGTTGATCTTGACAAATCCGGGCGAGCGGCCATTTCTCGTGGATTTCGGCGGTGGCGTTCGCAGGCTGGTGTTCGAATTTGCCGACGATGCGACGGCCGCGATGGCAAAGGCCCGGATATCAGAGTCGATAAACCGCTGGCTCGGGCATCGGGTCACGCTCGAGTACATCGACGTCAAGACCGAGAACACAACGATTACCGTTGACGTTCGTTATCGGCTGGCGGGAACCGAGGACAGCCGCGTGCTGCGGTTTCAGCGCGAAGGCGGTTGATTTAACCCATGTACGAAGAACTGGAAAAACCTTTGAGAGAATTGGCGCGCGGCGAGCCGCTCGCGGCCCGAGCACGCAAACTCGCCGAATCGACCAATGCGGCCGACCCGAACGGCATAAAGCTTGTCGAAGTTAGCGTAAACAACGCGACCGACACGGCAGTGCTGGACGTACATTTTTACAATCATAACCACCTGAGTGCTATCGATGATTCGATCACTCCGGCGGCGAGCATTTTCGCAATCTCGGGCGGAACACGAGTCCGCGGCGGCAGAGCCGTCGGTCAGGTGCAGGTCACCAGTATCACGACGCCGTTCCCGCCGCGCCCGATCCTGCGGCTGACCGTGACGCCGATCGGCGATTACTCGACATACTCGCTTTCGATCGTCGCGTCGTCGGTCGAAGGCCCGCCGGCCGAGAACACAAACGTTTTATTCGATCCATTGTTTGCCGAAATTCGATTCAAATTCCGACCCGGCTGTTTTAACAACAACTGCGCGCCGGAATGGGAAGCCGCACTCGAACCGCCTGACGAACCGGTGATCGACTACATGGCGAAAGATTACGGCTCGTTTCGCGACACAATGATCACGGCGATGTCGGTCCGCGTTCCCGAATGGCAGCCGACCAGCGAGGCCGATCTCGACATGGTTTTGGCCGAGCTGTTTTCGGTCGCGGCTGACGAATTGAGCGATTATCAGGATCGGGTAATGAATGAAGCCTACCTTGCCCGCCTCAGAAAACGCGTCTCACTTGCGCGTCATGCTCGCCTCATGGATTACCACATCCATCAGGGAAATCAGGCTTCGACGTGGCTTGCTCTCGAGATCGAACATGACGGCCCGGCACCGGCACCGAAATCGTTTCGGTTAACGCCTGACATTCCGACGGGCAAGGAACTGAAGGTCTGGGCGGGCAACAGCAACGTCGCGACGACCGGAGACACGACCGAGACCGATTCGTCCGTCGTATTTTTGATGCACGACCAAACCCAGGTTCATCAGTATCTCAACAACATCGGCCTTTACACTTGGGAAGATACGATCACGACTTTAAAAGCGGGCAGCACGCGGGCAGATCTCGTGCTTTACGATAACCTGTATCTCGATGACCTTTCGGCTGTAGTTGAGCCTCGTGGCGAGTCTGATGTAAAGGCGATTGCGGAAGAGATACGCGATGGTGTTTTCACGCGGCTTCTGATTCAGGAACACTTGAATCCTCAGACCGGAATGCTCGCCGGCGTAAATCCCGAAAAGCGACAGCTTCTCAACCTGATACCGGATACGGCAGTTGCAATGCACGACCCGGTGACGGACACGTGGTTCCTGCGCGTTAATTGGGAAAAAACCGATGCCCTCAAATACAACTATTGTTTTACGGTGGATTGTCCGGCTGATAATCCGGGAACGGCGATCGGTACCGTTCGGAATGTTTCGCTGTTTCACGGAAATCTGGTCGAGATTTTTCACGGACGGCGCGAGACGAATATCTATAAGGACGAGGGCGTGCCGCTCGATATTGACGACCCCGACCAGCCGCTCCAGTTTCATTACGAACGCACGCGGTGGGGAGCAATATGTCGTCTACCCGAGATCGCACTTGCTTATCAAACGACTAAGACGGGTGGCGATGTGGCGCCTTTGTCCACGCTAAAGGTAACCGTGGATTCGACCGCCGACGACCCGTGGAATGAGGTTCCAAACTTTATTCACAGCGACGATTCGGCCGAGGGCGGCGATCATTACGTCGTAGAGACGGATGAAAACCGCCGCAGCCTTATTCGCTTCGGCAACGGAGTAAACGGACGCGAACTTCCCGATGGAGCAGTCGTCACCGCGACATATCAATACGGAATGCCGCTTGACGGGAACGTCGGCCTCGACCGGATAGTGAATTTCGACACTTCGACGATACCGAACGCGGTGCTGGATTTGCGCCAATGCTGGAACCCGTTCGATGTCAAGAGCGGTCTTGATCGTGAACCGGCACACGAGATCGTCCGCCGCGTTCCGGAAGCTTATCGATCTAACCAACTTCGAGCCGTAACACTCGCCGACTACGTAGCGAGGGCAGAAAACATCGACGGCGTCTCGCGAGTCGCGGCACGTTACGCGTGGACGGGAAGCTGGCGGACCGTTCGCGTAACCATCGACCCTGAGGGCACAAGCGAGCTTTCTTATCAGCTCCGAAAAAAAGTGGCCGACGAACTCGATGCGATTCGCCTGATCGGCGATGACCTCGAAATCCGGCCGCCGGCTTTTGTGCCGCTCGAGATAAGTGTCGTGCTCTGCACGTCGCCTCACCAATGGTGGGAAGATGTGAAGTTCGTGCTTGAACAGGAGTTTTCGTCAGGCTGGACGCCGGATGGGCGAAAGGGCTTTTTCCATCCCGACCTTTGGACGTTCGGCCAGCCGCTACATGCCAGCGAGATCGTTGGTCGCGCGCTACAGGTAAAAGGAGTAGTACACGCCGTTCCGCAGGGCGTGCCCCCGATCAGTGTCTCGATCAAACGTTGGAATTCACCGAGCGCACCGACCGAATCGTTAACGAATCTCAACCACAACGAGATCATTTTGGTAATGAACGACCCGGATCATCAGGAAAGAGGCTCGATCAGATTCTTTGAAGGAGTAAAAGCGTGAGCGACAAAGATTGCACAAACGATTGCACGACGCCACTCAGATTTCCGCGACGTCCCGGAACGGAAATCCTAAGCGCGCATGGCGAAGATTGTTTCTGCTGTTCGGACGCATCGCGAATATCTCAGGACAATCGTCCATCGCTGTCGCGGTTTAACTACCGCATCGGCACGTATGGTTCGATCCGCGAATATCTCTTTCACGAGCTTAACCAAACACCGGAACTGCAAAATTGGACGCATCGCGCGCCGGACGATCCGGCCGTCGCGTTGATCGAGGGCGCGGCGATACTAGGCGACATCCTAACGTTTTATCAGGAAGCGTATGCAAACGAGGCGTATCTTCGCACCGCTCAATGGCGAGAGAGTGTTTCAGATCTCGTCCGCCTGCTCGGTTACCGTCTTTCTCCTGCCGTCGGCGGAAAGGCTACGTTTGCTTTTGAGTTGAAAAAGAACGAGGCCGTTACAATTCCGGTCGGTTTTCCGGTCAAGGCAACGCTCGAAGATATCGCGAAACCGGCAGAATTCGAGACCATCGAAGAGATCACCGCATATCCGTGGCTCAGCCGATTTAACCTTTACCGGCCACTTATTCCGGATACTGGAGACGAGATTAACGAGTTCTACATACCCGACCCAAATCAGCTGCTTGATCCGATCGAGCTAAAGGTCGGCGACCGGCTGATCGTGGGTATAACCAATGGAGTCGGACTCGACCAGCCGACTGCTCTGGAGAATGCCGAGATCGTCATTGTCGATTCGATCGATGAATTACATGGAATCAAGAACTACAAAGTAAAAGGGATCGTAAACCTTACTTCTGACGAAAATCTGGTTGCCTTTCGGCTGGGACGGACGTTCCATCATTTTGGTTATAACAGCGCAACGCAGATCGTCGACACGACCGAACCCATAACTTCGAAAGCCACTGTCATTGAGCCCGAAACGACCACCGAGTCGACCATTCCAATGATAGATGTCGCGCGCGGGCGTCCCGTAAAAACTTTGTCCGGCTCATTTCAACCAAGCGGTGTGAATACACCTCTTCGGGACGGTGAGTTCCCGATCGACGCCGAGGTTAACGACTTGGTTGCGGGCGCTCCGGTCGTCATTCAGGCTCCCTACTGGGAGCCGCCGGCGTTCCTGCTCGATGCGTTCGTACATAAACCTAAGTATGAGCAAGGTTCGGATGAAGTGTTTAAAGTGCCGGACGATTTGGCGCTTTCTCAGCAAAGAAAGGGCCGGGATTTTACGTCTTCGTTCGACTTTAGTGCCACTACAGTATCTGAGCCGTTGCGGAGTCTAACAGTATCTGGGCGGTCGCTGAGTCTAAAGGACGAGTTGGCGGTGTTTCTCGCAGAGGCGCGTCCGGTGCTGACGAGCGTGAGAACCATTTCGAGCATTGAACCGATCACTCTGACCTGGGGCAGCATCAGCGGCGCGGTCAGCAAACTTAAGCTCGACTCGACGCTCGAAACCTCGGTTGGGGGCGACAGTAATTGGCTGCAGACAGATACAGCTCTCTTTCATGAAGTCACGAGTCCGCTCTTTGTATTTCGGCGTAGACAACTGGAAACCACTTCGACATCGGGCGAGACTCTCAATTTCTATGGCATTGAGGCTCATGCCGATGATTTGATGAATCGACGCGTTATGTTGGACGGGCCCACGGGCGAGCCGAAGATCGTGAGTGTCACGAACGTCGTCACGTCACCTGCTGCAGGAACTGAAAGCCTGGCGCAACTTTATCCGGTGACGCTTTCGGAAACTGTCGAATATAGTGATTATCCAAACGTCGCGCCGACGGTTACCGTTTTCGGCAATCTCGCCGATGCGGACGAAGGCCGAACCCAGCTCGAAGTCGCGATCGGCAGCGGAGACGCTACACAAGTCTTTCAGAATTTCAAGTTGCCGAAAGCTCCGCTTACCTATCATATCGTTGCCGAGAATACACCGTCCGAAACGCCGGAGATTGTGATTTACGTCGACGGCCGCGAGTGGACGCAGGTTGACAGCTTCTTTGACCGCGAGCCGGACGAGCAGGTTTACATCGTTCGCGAAGATGCCGACGGTGCCAGTTGGGCACAATTCGGTGACGGAAAGACGGGCTCGCGGCTAACGACCGGCGTCAATAACGTGACCGCGATCTACCGTCTGGGCGGCGGCGCTTACGGCCCGCTGAAGCTGGACACGAAAGTTCAGGCTTCGGCAAAACTCAAAAATCTCGACAAGATCGGCATGCCGATGGATGCCACCGGCGGGGCGGAGCCCGAAGACGGCGAAAACGCGCGCAACGCCGCCCCGGGCAAGGTTCAAAGCTTGGGGCGCATCGTCAGCCTGAAAGATTTCGAATCCGAGGCCGCCGCGATTTCGGGCGTCGCTTCGGCGTCGGCCGCATGGGATCTCGTCGACAATGTTCCGTCAGTCGTCGTGACGGTTTTGATGGAGACTGGCCGCGGCACTGAGATCACCGAAGTGCGCAAGACGTTGAACGCCTACAACAACCAGCGCGGTGCAGCCCGAAACTCGGTCGTCGTAATTCATGGCAAGCGGCGTTATGTCACGGCGCGGGTCGAGTACGAGCTAAAACCGACATACCGAGCCGATATTATCGAACCGGCGATTCGTCTTGCGCTTGGTGTTAACTACGGTAAAGCGACTCGTGATGAAGATCAGACCGGGCTTTTCAGCATGAGACGTCGGCGTTTCGGTGTTCGCGAATATGCATCGACGATCGAGGGCTGGGTGCAGAATGTCGACGGCGTTTTGTGGGCGAGAGTTGTTGCGTTTCAAGAAATATTGCCGCCAACTGACACGATCGCGCTTGCTACCTTCGATGAGGACGATCCGGCGACGTATCCGACGCCCGCGACGTCGGTGCTTAATCCGATCGTCACGTGTGGCGGCGGTCATATTTTGAGCCTTTATGACAATCACCTAACGCTCGCGCCGGTGAAGGAGGTTGCCTCATGACCAAAAAACGCGTCGAACTTTACCGCCGGCTTCCGGAAATCTATCGTATCAAGGACGAAGACCTGTCCAAACTTTACTTTCAGGACGGTCAGCCCGTGCCCGCCTTGCAGTTGATGAAGTATCTCGAGCCGGTCGAGAAGATGTTTTCGGATATTCACGAAAACATCGAGTCGCTCTATCACGACCTGTTCATCGAGTACGCGGATGAATGGGTGATCCCGTATATCGCCGATCTTCTCGGCACGAGCCATATTTCGGGCGACGCGTGGACGCGCCGAGCTGACGTTGCCGATACGATCGCATTACGTCGCCGCAAAGGCACGCTCGGTGCGATCGAACTGCTCACTTTTATCCTAACGAAATGGGGCGTTCACAGCGTCGAGCTGCTTGAGAACATGGTGTGGAACCAGCATCTCAACCACCAGCGACCGGACGAAGGCGGCGATCCGCCATACCGGCTTTCGACTGTTCGTCCCGCAACGCCGAGACGCGGCGGTACTGTGAGCCTACGTGATCCGTCACTGCTCGCTCAATTGAATACGCCGTTCGACCCTTTCGCTCATCTTGCCGATGTGCAGCCGCACGAGACGGGGCAGGTTCGTTACAACCTGCCGAATCTGGCGATCTATCTGTGGCGGCTCGAAGATTACCGACTCGACGTCACAAAACCGCACACAAAGGTAATTCCGCCGGCCGCCGGCTCATTGCACGCGGTTCGCGTAAACATCGATGACATACCTGTCAACACAGCTCTCTACGGCAGCTATGTAAAATCGGCGGATAACGAGCCCGAGGGCCGTCCCGTCATGTTGTTTAATACGAATCAACTTGAACTTTTTGCGAACAAGACGGAAAACGGCGGCGGGCTGAACCCCGCAGGAACTCCGCCGCGGGTTTCGACCGCCGATCAGGTGCCGGGGCCGATTCCGCGTGCGCGAATTTCGGATTTCGACATCGCACAGGCTTACGACGATTCGCTTGCCGCGCCGCCTAGCCCGCCGCTCCGCTTTTTTTCCGATGCGTCGTTCACCGCGCCGCAGGAATATCTATGGGTCGAGAGCTACAATCCGACTTTCCTCGAAGCAAACGACCTACGAACACTCAAGATTTCGGACGTCGGGCTACAGCTTCATCTGCCCGAGCCTACATTTGCCGGTGAGATCTGGCCGCATTTGACCGCGGGCAGAAACTGGAAGATTCGAGGCGAAAGTCTGCAGGCATGGGAGCGTGAACTTATCCCACCGCTTCAGAACAAAGAGATCGTTATCGATCCGGAACGCGGACGAATGGTGATAGGCGTAGGTTCTCTCACGCGTGCAAACGCATTGGCTGACGAGATGCTCGTCACATATACATACGGAGCTGTAGGACCGGTCGGTGCGCATCCGGTCTCGTATCAGCCATTGCCGAAGGATCTCGACGTAAATAAAACGCCAACTGTTTATTATCGTGATGTCGTACTTCGCGACCCGAGCAAGCAACTTCAGGCAGTGTTGAGAAAGGCACTGGCAGACGTACGGGCAATCGTCACGGGCGGTGGCGATCCGCCGCCTGCAATCGTAATCGAGATAAAGGACAGCCGGGTTCATCCGTTCAGTCTAAGCGGATTAAGCCCGAGCGACCGAGTTACGGAAAACGGTGAAATGAGCATTTTGCTTCATTGCCCGCTTATCATTCGTGCTGCGGATAACCAACGACCCGTTGTCGAGCTCGCCCGTCCGCTTGCTTTCCGACCGGCCCAGGTTTCAGACGCCGACCCGGAGATACAAACAGTGCTTGATGCCCGTATGGCGGCGTTGTTTGTCCGTCTTGAGGGACTCTATCTTGCACGGCGCTCGAACATTGCTCCGGCAACCGGCTACACGGGTGGTCCCGAACTGATTTCGCGCGCCGCGCTGAATAAGCTGGAGATATTAAGTTGCACGCTCGATCCCGGCGGATTCCGCAACCATCTTTGCGAACCGGCGAAAACGCGCGCAACGCGCCTCCGAGCGATACATTTGCGCGAGCCTTATGGTTTTGCAGACGCGGCCGAACAGAGTGCATTCAAGCAGACGCCGGAGTTGGTAATCCAGCGGTCGATCGTCGGCGCCGTTTTTGCGGACGAGGGCTACAGGTTGTGCATCGAAGATTCGATAATCGAGTCAATACCTGTAACCGAGGGTGCAGATGAATTTCCGTTTGCGCTTATGAACGCCAGCCAACCGACGACCGGTTTCGCCGGACCATCCGTCTTTCGCAACGTCACTATCATGGGGCACGTCCGCGTTTACAGCATCGAGGCAAACGGCGTCATATTTACCCAGCCGCTGCAGGTTTTCGACCGCAATGTCGGCTGCGTAAAATACAGCTATTTTGCCGACGACTCGCTGATGACCGATCCGCCGGGCATTGTAAAAAATGCTTTGCCGCAAAATTTTGCGTGCGTCAACGGCCGAGACGCGCGACTCATTTTCACGAGCGAGTTATTCGGACAGCCCGCTTATTGTCAACTCTCGCTCGAATGCGACCGCCGCATTCTCGAGGAAGGCGTCGGCAGCGATCAGATGGGAGCATTTAATTTTTTACAGGAAGCGCATAAATGGCGAAATCTACAGATCAGATTTCGCGAGTTTATGCCGGTTGGGATCAGGCCGCTCTTGATCCCCGTAACTTAAGGAGACACCACACATGAGAGGCGATTTTTCAGCTTGGAACAAAGACAGGTCGCGTAACTTTAGAGGGACGCTGCACCAGCAGGGTCGTGTTTTGCTCGACCGCGACTGGAACGCGCAAACCGATGTGTTCTGCGAATGGCAGGAAAGCGCCGCTCGCGATGCTTTTGGCGCAGGAGTCGCAGCAATCCCGGCAGAAGAGCCTGATGGTTTTAAGGTCACGCGTGCGAAGAATGTTGCCGTTGGCGGCAACAACCCTGCTCACGTGGAAATTGGGTTACGAGGCGGACGAGTCTGGGCCGACGGAATGTTGGCGGAACTGAGTGGCGATGTTCCCCCGCCAAACCCCTTGGCATGGCCTGGCACCGATGCTGTTCGAACGGCAACTTATCTCGGACCGCCGATACAGGCCGCACCGCCTTCGGATGCCATTCCGGCAAACGGTGACCGCGACGCCGTTATTCTCGAAACATGGCTCGAGGAGCTAAGTCCCTTTCAGGAGCCCGATCTTCTGATCGAACCGGCTCTCGGCGGTGTCGATACGACCGAGCGCGTTCTGGCGGCGTATCGGCTCCGGCTTTATCGAATGGCGGTTGGGGACACATGCGATTCTATTATCGATAAACTCAAAGATAAGTTTAAAGACAAAGGCAAACTGACCGTCGAGCTAAAACCAAACACAAACACCGGCGGCGACTGCCCGGTCGTCATGGAAGGCGGTTTTACAGGTTTTGAGCACAGGCTCTACCGAATCGAAATTGCGCAAACGAAACACGATGCCGCTTATTTCAAGTGGTCGCATTTTAACGGCGGGCTCGTCGGACGCGGCATTTTTCACCCGGATGGCGCTGGCGGCGGCAGCATTAATATCACCGCAAATCAAAATGCAATCGTCTATTCCGGAATCAGCAACTTTTATTTGGAAGCTCTCACTTTTGATAAAGATCTGGGCTGCTGGCGCGTTGCTTACGGCGTGAATAACGTTACTCTCGAACCCGACAACACGCTCAAGATTCCATCCGATGCGGCCGATCATTTTTTTGAAACGATGCCGCCCGAAATGGCCGCGGGTAAAGAGATCACGCATTTTTTCCGGCTCTGGAACGGTATCGAACCGGTCGCTACGTATCCGTTGTCGCCGCCGGCAGCCGCGAAAAAAGAACTGTCGGACAACCTTGGCATCTTGCTGCAATTCGATCCCGAAGCCGTCGGTAAATACGTGGCCGGCGATTTCTGGACATTCGAGGTGCGAGCGGGCGAGATCGGCAATCCGCTCGTTTTGATCGCGAATCTGCCTCCGCAAGGCATCTTCTATCATCGCGTCCCGCTGGCCGAAGTAACCTGGGCGGCGAATCAGGCGGATATCGAGATTGAGGACTGCCGGTATGTGTTCGAGCCGCTGACAAAATTGCGAGGTTGCTGCATCGAAGTGAAACCAGGCGAGGATATCCACCGAGCAATGGATAAAGTGTTCGAAGCGGGCGGTGGTTGTCTATGCCTCCTGCCCGGCGAGCACGTCCTGCGGCGACCCATTGATTTGTCTGGGCGTAACAGCATCTGCATCCATGGCTTTGGACCTGCGAGCCGGTTGGTAATCCCAAGACGTATCGGAACGGCGCCTTTCGTCCTCAAGAACGCGCGTGACATTACCTTTGAGTCGTTTCTAGTCGTAAACCAAACGACGCAAACGTTATGGGCCTGCATGGGCACGAAACGTCTGCAGGTCCGCGATGTTTTCGCTATCTCACGCTCGGACGCACGGAACCAGTCGCTTTTCGAACTAGGCGAGTCTTGCAGTAGCTGGTTACTCGAAAACAATGTTTTCGTTGGGGCTGCCGGGCTGTCGGGTCGGCTGCTCGCGTCCAGTGTTATCGATGGCAACATCTGGGTCGGTGGCCGCAGAGGAATCGACCTAGTGTATGCGACGGGACTACAGATCGAACGCAATCAGTTCATCGGTATTAATCCCGGTTTTGTTAAGGAGTTCGACGCGTTGCTCGGCGACATTATGTCGAGGGCCGTGTCGCCCTCATTTTCTGGCAAAGAGCTTGCTTACCGGATAGTCAACTCACCGACGGCTGCGGTCGCGCCCCAATACATAGCCATTGAGCTAAATGCCGCTGTCGAAATCGATGTCATCGATAATGTGTTCTACGGAGCGGTCGGCATCAACCTGGAGGTGACAGAGCACTGTCTGATTCAGCGCAACCGCTTCCTATCCACGGTCGCGGCCGCGGCCTGTGGGATTGTGAATGGGCTGCGCTTTAGCGAAAACCGCATCGGAGCAAAACCCAACCGGGCTGCCGGGCAAAAAGCGGTCGTTTGCGAAACCGGGCTGGTCATCCTCGCGGACGCGATTGGGTGTCAGATCGTCGACAACACATTTGAGAACGTCAAACAAGGGGTCATGTTCGAATCTGATCCTGGAAACAAAAAGGCGGTGGTGCGTGACTACTCTGCGAATGTGTCTTCGCTCTCTAGTGTGACGAAGGGTTCCGCGGCGACTCTGCTCAGAGACTCCGAGGCACGCGTCAATGAGGTGTCGTCCAGGCGTTTGTTCGTCAATTCACAGTTCTTTCGCATTGGGAGATGCGAACGGACACTTATCCAAGGCAACCAGTTCCAGGCCTCCGAGGTCGCGATCGAATGGTCCGGCACCAAGCAGATCATCGACTTTCGAATCGTTAACAACGCGTTTATTGGCTGCCAGGAAGTTGCGATCCAGATCGAACCGGATGGCCGTATTCCGTTTCTCGATGATCCGGTCGATACGAAGGTACGACTCATCGAGAAGAATCGCTTCGACATTTACTCCGGTGCGGTCCGCTCAACGATCAATGCGGTGCGTGTCGAGAAGAACGACATTCGCATCAATGCCCCGGCCAGGACACCGTCGCATCCGGAAAAGATCCTGGCGGCTGCCGCCGAGAATATTTACAGCTCCGCCACTTTTACCCAGGCCGTCAAAACCGCCGATATCCCGTTGGCGAGAATGATGACCATGGAGGTGACGAGTAACGTCGAGGCGAATCCGAGGATCGTCAACACAGCCGGATTCTCCAAAGCAGTTGACAATACAATCTTGAAGTCCTACCAGCCCAACGCGGGCGACGCGGTCGCAGATAAAGTTTTTGTCATGAAATCCTTCAGCGATCTCGGCGCCAATGCGTATCTTGTCAGTTTAAGCAACTCGCTTATTGGCAGATGGAAGTTCAATGCCGAGGGATTTGTGATCAATCTAGCCGGTGTCCAGAATCGAGTCGTGCATAACCGGCTCTACGGCGACAATCCTCAGCTGCCGGGCGGCGTTCTACTCAACGCCGTGTCCGGCGAGGTGCGCGATAACGAGATCGTGGTGCCCGGCACGGCTCTACTGCTCAATGGCAAGGTCGGTCTTTCGAGCGGCTATCAGGGCGCCGAGGTCGTCGGCAATTCGCTCGCCACGTCGGGCGTGCCTGGATCGAAGAACGCCGTTTACGCGCTGGCGATTCCGAGCTTGAGCCCGGGCAATCTCGTGATTAACAACAACCTGTTCAAGGGATCGGTGATGATCGGTGGCGATCCGCAGTCGGCACAGGGCATCAGCAAACCTGAGGTTGTTGTGTTTCCCGGTTTTCTCACTTTCTACGGCCCTCTGAAGTTCGATATAGGGACCTATGCGGCTGCCACTCTCGTCAAGGCGTTTCCGTTCAGGGCCGTTAACGTGGTCAACCCGACCCGCATCGTCTTTCAGACCGACCCGCATGCGAGCCGGCCGATCGTGCAATTCTGTCAGAACCGCGTGATTCAGGGTTGGGTGGGCATTTTCCAAGCGTTGTCCGGCGCATACTGGTCCGCAGAACGGCTGAAGAGCGAGACGAGCCGGGCGCTGATCGCGAATATCGCGAACAACGTGCTCGATTACGGCGGTTCCGCCGTCGGATTTGAGTTAGTGGTTATGGGTAATTACAGCCAACAGGCTCTAAAGTACCGTGTCGGCGGGCGAGTGCAGGCGGTTGCGAATATTCCGGCGGCGGTGACGTTCTAGTTACAGGAGGTTTTGTAATGAATAAATCGGATAACGTGCAAGAGATCGACTTTGAAAACAGCATCGCCATGCGGATGGACGCCATTATCGAGCGCAAACGTGCCGAGAACGAAATTGCCATTGCCAGAATCGCGACGCTCGACACGGCGTGGACGGACGTCAACGGCGACATCGACAAGGATTTTAAGACAGGCCTGGACTCCGCACGAGTAGAAGCCCAAGCCATGCAGGACGCGAAGGAGCGGCTTACGCGCAACGTTTGCGGCGGCGTCGACAAGAAAGAGTTCGGCCTGGCCGGCAAAGTCGTCGACACCAAAAGCAATGTGGGACTGCCGGGCCTGACGGTTACGATCGCGCTGGCGACCGACGGCGCCGGAAAGAATTTCGAGGCCGAAACCGACAGCTATGGCGACTTCTTTTTTTCGTTTGAGCCGGACGCCGCCGTCGCTTCGAAAACGAAGGGGGTTTCCGCGGTGATCGCGGTTGGGCTCGACACGAAGACCGTGCATCGCGAGGAGAGACCGATCGAGCCGAAGCCGGGAGCCATCGAACACCTTACCCTAAAGGTGGAATGCAGCGGCAAGTTAAAAGACGTCTTGGAGCAAGGCAAGGAAGTCGCGGCGAGCGTGGAGGGCGACGTCAAGCTGGTCGAAGCCCGCGTGGCGAACTTCGACGCAGCTTATTCCGTGTTTCAACGTTTGTCTGAGACGACACTGTCGCAGATGCGCGGCCTGAGGGAGGAATTGTCCGTCGCACCGCCACAAGCGGCATGTCCGGCTCCGGCCATAGTCGCCTCGGTAACGAGTGCCGATGAACCGACACAGCTGCTCGGTAACTCGCACGCCCGCGAGCTCCACGATCTGCAGAACACAAAGACGAACTGCCGGATCAACCAGATTTCGGCCGATCATCGTGTGTTCTTTAAGACGGAGGAAGACGCGATAAAGGCAGGCTATGACTACTGCTACTACTGCTTCGGAAAAGGAAAGAGCATGAGGATTTCCCCATTACCGAAGCCTGAGAGCGGCTCGTCGTCGCGGAAGAAACTTCAACCGCCGCCGGCGCCCAAACCAAAGTCAAAACCGGCTCCGAAGCCGGTGGCAAAGCCGAAACCGAAGCCAAAGGCAAAACCAGTTCCCAAGCCGGTGGCAAAGCCAAAGCCGAAACCCGGTAAGCCTGGAAAACCGGCGGTTAGGCCAAAACCGGCTCCAAAAACAGCGCCGAAGCCGCAAACGAAGCGAAAACCAGTTCCGAAGCCGAGGCAAAAGCCTAAGCCGCGGCCGAGGTAGATAAAAAAATATGCGCGAACAAATCAAGAAATCTTCTCAATCCAACGATGTCATGAAAAAGCATCGAGCAGATGGTCTTGCGCAAAATCCGAGTGGTTACTTTCCGGGTAATTTATCGGATGGCCTTACCATCTTTCGCAAAGGATCCTGCGCCTGCGGCGGCGGATGCCCTGCGTGCCAGGCTAAATCCAGTGATCTCAAAGTCTCACAGCCAAACGACCCTGCCGAGGTCGAAGCCGACCAAATGGCCGAGCGCGTAATGCGAATGTCGATCGACGACCCAAAACCAAAGTCGAATGTGTCGAACGCATCAAATTCGATTCATCGCAAATGCGATGCCTGCGAAGAGCAAGATGAGATGGCTGTTCAGCGAAAGCCGCTCTCAACGGCGGGCGGCACGGTATCCAATAGTCCTGAGCATGTTCGCAGCGCCATTAGCTCCGGCGGCCAGACCCTCGATTCCGCCACGCGTGGATTCTTTGAACCGCGATATGGGTACGATCTCGGTCGCGTTCGCATACACACGGGCGATGCTGCTGCTGAATCTGCAAGGAAATTGAATGCCAGCGCATACGCTTTTGGACAAGACATTGTTTTTGGCGCCGGTCGGTTTGCGCCGACTACTGGAGAAGGGAGGACGTTACTAGCCCACGAATTGGCGCACGTCGTTCAGCAACAAAATCAGCCCATGGCGAAAATTCATCGTCAGGCAATCGGCACATGCCCGACCGTCGTCGCCACGAGAACATATTCAAGAGGCAACGATGACTGGGCGGAATGTAATTACGAAACGGCAAGGATGACAGTGAGTCTGGTGCTCGACACGTGCGCGTGCGATTTCGAATCAACTATGCCGTTATCTATTAACTATTCGGCTGTCCTCGAGGGTAAGAGCTTTAGCGGACGTAACATCCCTGATCCAGGCGGATCCGGGAGAAGGATCCCGGAGCAGGAGGGGCAAGCCTCACACATTGCGACAGGCGTTGTTACGCCGGGACGTTCAAGAACCGGTGGAACACAGCCGGGACTTATTTTATCAGAAAGTGGCTTGCCACCCGGAACTACAAACACGAGTGGCACACTCCGTTTAGATAGAGACGATGCAATGACCGGGGGAAGAGCGGGCGACCCAGGAGATACGGTGAGTCAGGAACTAAACATTTCGGGCGGTGTTGCCTGTTCGGGAGCAACAAAGACGGGACAAGTTAGTCTGGCTAATACCGGATTCACTTTCCAAACTATAGATTACGATGTTTCTGCAGATCGCAGTGGGGCTCTATCCGCATCGATAACACTTTCTGAAGCCCTTATGGCAGGCAGGGTTGCGACACCGATCATAGATGTGACGCCCATACCTGTATTGCCATATCCTCCGTTTCCCGGAATACCAAGACCCGGCGGAACCGGTTGTACCTGTAATGCCACAACCGGAGTTCAAACTGGTGCCGGGTGTAATAGGGGGACGGGCGGTTCCGGCGTCGGCAGAGGGCCATAACAGATTTGACTTAAACATAAATTCAACGAATACATTTTTATGAACAACTGGAAAACCATTGGCAAGTTAAAAGCGACTCTCAGATTGTTGCTAGTCTCGACTGTGATTTTGTGCCTTCTTTCGTGCACGCGTGAGAGGCAGATCAATCAACTCGACAGCGTATCGATCCATGACAATCCGCTCGTGAGCGTTCGATCCAAACCTGAGATACTACTTGACCGCTTGAATAATCCTGCAGCGCCGCTTTTTATCGGAGAGCGGGTGTTGTTTGCTGAGGGCGGTAAGGGTGTCGTATGCGAATACAAAGACGGGAAAGCAATTTCATTAATAGAAGGCTTCGGTCTTGATAGCTACGGCGGCTATCCTATCAGCGTTTTGGGCATGGCGTCGGTTCCCGATAGCAACCACTTAATTGTAGCTGCTTCTCAGGATGATGGTCACATACTTATTTTTGACGCAACGGCGTTTCCCACTAATGCAAAAAAAGGTCGCGAAATCGAAATGAAACGCACCGAGCCGCATAATCCTTTCGGAGTTCTGCTGGCCAAAAAAGGAAAACTGCTCGCGGCCTCAGGCGGCACAAAATCTGTATATCAATCGCCATTTGACGCGATCAATCCAAATCCCTTAGTGCCCGTTTTCGATGTTATAACCGGTGTTGAGGGAATGATCGAGGATGAAAAAACCGGCCTTATCTATGGTGCTGAAGTTGGAACAGGACAAAACGACGGAGCGCTAATTCGCTGGAACCCGGATGCAGAAAAAATCGAACCCGAAACATTGGTAAAAGGTTTTGCTAATCTCGTCGGCGTAGCGCAAATGTCGAATGGATCGTTATTACTTTTAGAATTTGGCGGTTTCGAAAAACCCGGAACCGGACGCTTGTCGGTGGTAGATCCGGCAGATCCGACTGTGATTCATCCTTTAATCTCAGGATTCGATTCCCCTAGCGGTTTTGCTCTGAAAGCGGATAATACACTTCTCATAACTACGTTTGGCAAAGGTCAGGATACAGGCGGCGGCATGCTGCTAAGTCTAAAGCTGGCGTTCAAACAGCTTCCACGGTGATTTAAAGCAGGGAGTGCGAAATTTTTCAAACGGCTACAAAAAACTTGCTGCCTATACCGACAAATCACGTCGGACGGGATCGTTTGTCATTAAAACCAGACACAGGCAGCAACAACTCACCGGTCGCCGGTTCGTTTCTCAGTCCCAGTATTCTTAGACAGGCATCATGCCCCTGTGGCGGCGGTTGTCCGGCGTGTCAGGCTAAGTCCAGTGATCTAAAAATCTCACAACCAAACGACCCCGCCGAGATCGAGGCCGACCAGATCGCGGAGCGCGTAATGCGAATGTCCGTTGACGACACGAACCCGAAATCGAATTTGTCGCACGAGCCGAATGCAATCCACCGCAAATGCGATGATTGTGAAGACGAAGAAGAGAAAGTGCCGGAGACAGTTCAGCGGAAACAGGCTTTTTCGTCCGCCATGCCAATGCCCCCAGCGGGCACACCGCATTCAATCAGCGATGTCATAAGTTCCGGCGGGCAGCCGCTCGATCATCAAGCCCGTTCATTTTTCGAACCGAGACTTGGATACGATCTAAGTACTGTCCGCATCCATACGGATCCGGCCGCCGAGCAATCCGCAAGGGCGATAAATGCAAAAGCCTACACGCTCGGCAACAACATCGTCTTTGGCAGCGGAGAATACAACCCCGAAAACGAAAGCGGAAAGTATTTGCTGGCGCATGAGCTCGCACACGTGCGGCAACAGCAGGAAGGCGCGTCCTCAGCCATTCAAAGATATTGCAGCGATGAGACTTTTTGCACACCCTATGCCACCGATGAAGAAGCAGAATCGGCGGAGTGGTGGATAAGAAATACATATTTCAGGTTGGAAGGATACGAAACCTATGGCCCGGAAGTAAAAGGTCTGTATGAGAGTTATTTGGATAGAAGCCCGGGGGACAGTTTAGACCCGGTAATCTTTGATAGCGAAGGCAGCTACATCGTACGGTCTTTTCAGAGTTCGTGGGATACCAAGGATGATCACGACGCCGTGATCGATCTGGTGGGTTCCCGGCTGAGCTGGGCGCCGGCAGGCAGTTTACGAGACGACGTTCAAACTCACATGTCGCTTTCAAATTTCCTGTCGCAGTCGGAAATGGACAACAGGCCGATCAATTACTCTAATCCATTATCGGTTGCGGGGCATATTGCGGGTGGTCTCGGAAGCAGCGACGCCGGTGATGATTACAGAAAAGTAACTCTTGGAACTGTCACTCTGGAAAGAGTGACGCAGTTTGGCTCGCCCTGGTATACGAAAGTTGACGTGACACTCCAATATGAGGTTTTTGACGCAATAGATTTTTGTCCGGGTGACTGCGGCTCTCCGGCTGAACAACTGATAACCGTCCCCATGAGCCGGCTGGAGGCCAGCGGAATGGCGTATGACGTTCCATTTAAGGTCATATTTACATCGGAAGAAAGAACAAAAAGATTTTGGTCTTAAAAGATCCGAGTTTATAGCGGGTTTGAAATGGTGAGACAAACAGCGAGCCTATACGGGGCCAATAATACGTTCAAGAAGGAGTGTCGAAACCGCGGCCATGACGCAGACGGTCGGCGGCAAAGTTCGCCGAGCGGAGCTAGCGATCATTTGCTCCAACGCAAAGCCTCCTGCGCCTGCGGCGGCGGATGTCCGGCGTGTCAGGCTAAATCCAATAATCTAAACATTTCCCAGCCAAACGACCCCGCCGAGATCGAGGCCGACCAGATCGCCGATCGCGTGATGCGGATGTCGGTTGACGACGCGAAACCAAAGTCGAATTTATCGAACAGCGCGGATGCAATTCAGCGCAAATGCGATGCGTGCGACGAAGAGGAAGATGATGCGGGCGAAAGACCGATCATGCGCAAAGAGGCCTTTGCCTCTGCTTCGCCGGCACCTCCAGCCGCTGACACTCCGCCATCGATCAGGAACGCCCTAAGCTCCGGCGGCCGGCCACTCGATTTCGAAACCCGCAACTTTTTCGAACCGCGCTTCGGCGCAGACTTGAGCATGGTTCGTGTCCATACAGACTCGGCAGCCGAGCAATCAGCGCGCTCGATCGACGCAAAGGCATACACCGTCGGCAGCAGTATCGCTTTTGGCAGCGGCGAATACCAACCCGCCAGCGAGGCAGGCCGACATTTGATTGCTCATGAACTTGCGCACACACAGCAAGGTTCGCATGAATCGATCAAAAGTTTAGTGCGACGCAAACCAAAGGATGAAGTTGTCGGCCGATCGGAGCCGGCCGATGAGCAAGATCCTGAAATCCAAAGAATACTTAACGCAGCAGAACGAGCAAAGGGCGCGTCCGGCACATCTGCAATGATCTCTGCGTCGGAAGTAGGTTACCGAATGGTCAAGGCGTTTGTGCCAAACTACTCAGGAACGCTTAGCTCGGTTGGCTATGACGAGACCGGCGAAGGCGTTGTGGCGCGAAAATCCGGCGATAAAGGCGTCAACATAGAGCTTACCATCGGGAAGGGCTTTATTTCACGCCTCAATAACTCCACTATCATGGGGTTGACCATTGAATTACGGGAGGCGCTCAAGGCAACCGGCGTTCAGCCTCAACCGCCTGAAAAAAAACCGGAAGAGCAGATCGGCGCCGTCGAATTAGTCCGGCAATCGCAAAAACTCCTGAATCCGCCAGGCTACAAGGAGGCGAAGCAGAACCACGAAGCGCAGCAAAAAAAGGTAAACGAATTGATTCAATCAGCCAAAGAGGTGACACGAGGCAACAGTCAATCTGATACATTGCTCCAGAACTCGATTGAATGGATAGAGCCATCCCAAGCTAAAAAGGCAGAAGAGAAAGAAACTCCGCCGAAATTCGGGATGGTGGTGTTGACACCGACTCACGATTCGAGAACCCGCAAGCCCGGCGACGACGGTAAACGCGCTTTCTTCGATACACGGATAAAATATCCGGTGATCGGCGGCGACTACGACCCCACCGCCGCCAGTGACGACGGCGTCCGTTATGGTGAAAGCGGACTGCTGGGAACTGCGTTTCATCCGCCGCTCGGCGTCCGCTCCGCCATGCAGTTTTTCAATATTAATATTTTTATAGATGATAGCAACCCGATTACCATGGAACGTCTGAGCAAAACGCTGATACATGAAACTCAGCATATGGCCGACAGACTCGAATCAAATTCGGGTTTTACAATAGCCGGATTTGAAAGGTCGTACCAAACGGAGTTTCTCGCATACTGGATCGAAGTTGAAGTAAGCGAAAAGACGCCGCTGCTCAATAGCTGGATAGACAAAAACCAGACGCAAACTAATCCCCTCGATAACCTGCTGAGCCGTCCCAAAAAAGGCCTGGGCTCGCCCGCCAACAAAGCAACATCATCGAGGGTGAAAGGCAGCGAGATCAAGAATAAACAGCGATGTTTAGGGTTCTATTCAAAATGCGAATTTGAGACGAAAGAGCAATCCACTAACTTCAAAAATGAAAAGCAACAAAGAATATTCGAGCACCTGGTTGAAAACTATCCGAACATATTAGTCGATTGCTGTTACGTGTGCGACGAAAAATATCGCGCTATTGTTGATAATCTCACGGGCCCTGTCGGCGTAAATATTGTGAATTCGGTGCGGATCGAAAATCTGCTGAACGCGGTAGACAATTGCAAGCCTGACATGGATGTGAAAGATTCGCGTATGGATAAGGTAATGGAGCTGGTGAAATCGCTAGACGATGCTGACATAGGAACCCTTGCCGACTCGCTGTCAGCATTTTCCGTCGAAGCCAAAGCGGAAACCGCCCGACAGGAAGCGGAGAAAAAACAGAGGGACGCACAACCGCGCGATTTTCTTACGCCATACACTGCGACAATCGAGCCGGAGAGACGCGATGTTCCGGTTTCGTTCTGGCTGTATCTAATGCGGCGACTGCCAAAAGCAGGACTTAAGATGGTGCAGGACGCCGTTAGGACGAGCGCAAAATCAACTAAGAAACCCTGAATTGTCGGGTCGGTATATCGTCGGACGGGATTTTCGTTCTTTGTGGTCGAGAGTATGGATGTTCCAGCGTGATTGGATGGTCGAAAGAGTCATAAAAATCGCAGACAAAAGCTACGACGCAAAAAATTCGCGCCGGGAACACCGGTCGGATCCCGAAGTCAAACACAATTTCGATCCAATGATTTTTCGCAAAGTGTCTTGCGCCTGCGGCGGCGGATGTCCGGCGTGTAAGGCTAAATCCGGCGATCTAAAAATCTCACAACCAAACGACCCCGCCGAGATCGAGGCCGACGCAATTGCCGATAAAGTAATGCGGATGCCTGTGGAAGATAGACCGGCGCTTCATAAACCGAGCATGGTAGCCTCGCCCAACTTGATTCCCCATTTGAAAACCGGCGCCAGCGTCCTCTACCGGCAGGAGCACACTGAAGCCGGGGAAGAACCCAGTCCCCTCACGGAAGGATTGGGAACTGTCGCCGAGAACCTTGGCGAGAACAATCCGGCATTTACCGAGTTCACGGAGAATCTCGCCGATGAATTTTTGAGCCAGCCTCCGGCGATGAGCGTCGGCGTGCCCGTGTTTCTCGGAGCGAACTATGCGTTCCTATGGGGAATGGCGATGGCGAATCCGGCGATGCGCCGGCATTTCGACGATTTCAACATCGCCATGCTGCCGGGGCTAATACCGCAGTTTCCTATAAAGACCTTTACCTATCGAATACTCAACGGCGAGCAGACTAGGTTTGAGTTTGACTTTGGTCTCGATGCATCAGCGCTTTTGGAAGTCTTTAATGAGGGCGTGCTCAATACACACATTTCGACTCTTTCGTTTGAAAGTAGTGGAGGTCTCGATACCGAGGCCGAGTCGCCGGTGTCGCTTTCGTCGCTGCAGGTAAACCTCGGGCTGTTTGATGACGGTCTGATGTTGACGGGCGGTTTTCGGCCGGGCATTTCACCGTATCCGCTGTTTGAACGCGATGATATCACCGGCGAAAGCTCGAGGATCGGAGCTCAATTTCCGGCAATGCCTGACTTAATGCGCGAAAGGCAGGATGTCAGGTTTATGGTCCAGTTGGACCTTGTTCGTCTTTACAACCATTTCAACCCCGATAGCCCGCCGATCCGGTCGATGCCGATCGATGTTGAAGGAGATACGCTCGCACGCAAGGCATCTGCGACTGGGAATGGCTACGATGTTGGTCGGACAGATGGTATCGAACAGGTGTTGTCGTCAAGCGGTCAGACGCTTGACAGCGAAACCCGTGATTTTTTTGAACCACGGCTGGGCTTCGACCTCGGTGGCGTTCGAATACATACCGGAGACGCGGCGGCAGAATCGGCACGCTCGGTCAACGCGCGCGCTTACACTTTGGGCCGCGACATTGTTTTCGGTTCGGGCGAGTTTGCTCCGCATTCGGCGAGCGGACGGCATCTGCTCGCGCACGAACTCGCGCATGTCGCGCAACAGTCCGCCAATCGCGATGGCTCATTTGGAAACTATCAGAAGAGCGCAACGGCATCACTACTGCAAAGAGCTCCCGAGGATAAGCCGACACCCCGGAGGGATGTGGTAATTCTGGGCGAGGATTGGGAAGGCGGAGCCGAACTAGCAAGCGTTCTGGGTCGTGGCGGAAAGGTGATCAAAGTGACGTCGATTGCGGACGCTGCCGCGGCTCTCTCTTCCATTGATTTTCCCATTGCAAATTTGTATTTCATTACGCATTCGACCGTAAATGGCGACTTAAAATTCGGAGCTGCCGAGGGTATGATACCTCCAGCCAACATCGCCACCCACCTGACGGGTTTGATCACCGCCGCAAATGCTCCGGATAGAGTCGATTTTCGCGGATGCAGTGTTGGCAGCACTCCCCAGGCCATGGAGGGGATACGCGCGGCACTCGGCGCAAAATCCGTTGTTGCTGGTACGTGTTTTGCTGTTATCTCACTTTCCACGCCGATCAAGATCGGTGAAAAACCGGTAACTAAAGCGTCGGATGTTACGCCGGCCACTCTGCCGTTGTTCAATAGTTTGTACGCCCGAACGGCCCGCAAATTTGGCGATCATGAAAAGTGCATCGTCAGCAGACAAAAAAAGGATTTTTTCGCCGCCGGTGGGAGGTTCGTTGCGTTGTGGTTCAACAAACAATTCACGGGCGCATGGGTCCCGGGCGAATCAGTCTGCTACACCGAAGTAACGCCTCGCGTTGTGGACCCAAAAGCGGCCCCTGCGGCGGCGGCGGGATGCAATCTCATTGTTGTTGAGGCTCCCCCTGCTCCGGTGCCGTCCGCGCCCGAGAATCAGCCGCCCGAGAATGAGCCGCCCAAACCAGAAGGCGAAACTCCTTAACTGTGTCGCGCAGGCAAGATGTGTTATTGGTCTCAAGAGAATTCCGGTTGATTCAAACAAAGGTTGTCGATGAGAGCTTTTGGCGGAAAATCGAAATCGAAAGACGGGCCAGCCAAAAAACGGCTTAAAGCTGAAGTTGTTTCTGCCGCTGATTCACGCCGGTTCCAACTCTCATCCTATGTCACTGACGGCCAGTTTATACAGCGCAAACCGATCTGCGCCTGCGGCGGCGGCTGCCCGGCGTGCCAGGCAAATTCCGGCGATCTAAAAATCTCTCAACCTAACGACGCCGCCGAGATCGAGGCTGACCAAATAGCTGATCGCGTCATGCGAATGTCGGTTGGCGAAAGCGCGGGGAAGATAAACGGTGCGAAATCGGTTGCAACTTCGGATGCCTGGCGCAATTCGATTCACCGTAAATGCGACCGCTGTGAAGATGCCGAAGAGCAAACGACTGAGATGGCAGTGATGCGCAAAGAGGCTTTTGCCTCTGCCGCGGCGACGCCACCTCCCGCTGACACTCCGCCATCGATAAAAAACGTCATAAACTCCGGCGGCCAGCCGCTCGATTCGCAAACGCGCAAATTCTTCGAACCGCGATTGGGTTATGACTTAGGCTCAATTCGCATCCATACCGGCTCAACCGCCGGTGAATCGGCAAGAGCTATCGACGCAAGAGCCTACACCCTCGGCAATAATATCGTCTTGGGCAACGGTGAATACAAGCCGGAAAGCGAATCGGGAAAACGACTGCTCGCACATGAATTGGCCCACGTTGTGCAGCAAAGCGGAACCTCCCAAAATTCAACCGGAGGCATCCGTGTGGAACGCAAGCTTGACGTACCCACGATCCAAAGGGCCTGCGGCACGGCCAGCATCGCTGCCGCTCTGAGAAGTTCGGGCGCCCCTGACTGCGTGGGGTTATCGGGCGATGTTAGCGGCGAGCGTTTTCGCTTCCGAATCAATTGTGACGACTTCGCATCAACCGCCGAAGAGGCCAGCTTCAATCGTTTCCTGGCGGGCATTGAGGCAGGAGATTTCTTTAAGGTCCACGGCTTTGCCAGCATTGACGGCGATATGAGTTACAACCTGGATCTCGCGTGTGCGCGGGCCCGAAAGGCGGCGACAATGATCGCGAGAGCCGGCGGCGTGGTCACCGATGTCATTTCTTTCGGCCCGACCGCAGGCGTCGCGGCCGACCGCCGCAGCGTCGTGATCACACCCACACTGATTCCCGGAGGGGCGGCTTCGGTGCCCTGTCCCCACGGGATAGCTGACGTGAACGTCGCCATGTTTTTACTGCCCGGCTCAACCCGGGACATCTTTGCCGACCTGGCATTTGCCAACCGTGTCTTCGCCGATTGTTGCGTCCGCTTCGTTTCAACACAAGGCGGCAGCTTGAGTGTTCCCGGTTGGACGGACCACGTTCTGGATCACTCGGACAACTGCTCTGATTTGTCTTTGGAGGAGCAGGAGATGTTCGATGCGGCGGCGGCGCAAGCGTCCGGCGCGGACGTCTGGATTTTCTTCGTTGAAAACTACAATCCCGATACAGTCGGGTCAAAGGGACTTAGCTGCCATGTTGGTTTACTCGGAGGCGGCCACGCGCTGTTCCCGCCGAGCGTCTACATCAAAAACGGCGCCGACCCTGGCACGCTTGCCCATGAGCTGGGTCACATCCTGCTCGTGCACGATGACGTTCATAGCGGACTCGTTGACCCATCAGACCCGAACAATCTGATGCAGGTACGCGAGGCCGGCGGACAGCGTGTGACGCTCGACACGACCCAGTGTTCCATCATTTTTTCTAACGCCTAGACTGAAAGAGTCAACCTTGGCTTTTGTATTTAGGAGTTAACGATATGAGAAGGCTTGTGACGCAAAGAAATTCGACGGCGCTCACGGCGCGGAATCATCCCACCAAGGCGAGCGCATCGCCCGCCGCCGGTTCATGTCGATTCGGCTGACGCTGCTCTCGTTGCTGCACTAAAGCGCGGCAGCGTCAACGAATGCCGTCAATTGCTGGCAAACACGGCTCGGCCATGATATGACATTAGTATTTGCAATCGAATGCATGAGTTTATTTCAAAAAGGGACTCGAAAGACGCGATGCCGCGGCACGGCAGAACGCGAAACGACCTCGCGCATTTTACTGTCGAGCCACTTGCCGCAGTTTCAGACCCTGCCTCGATTCTGTTACGCAAAGCTTCGTGCGCCTGCGGCGGTGGCTGCCCGGCGTGTCAGGCGAAATCGAGCGATCTAAAAATCTCGCACCCAAACGACCCGGCCGAGATCGAAGCCGACCAAATCGCCGACCGCGTGATGCGAATGTCCGTTGGCGATGCGAGGGCGAGCACAAGTAACTCAAGCTCACAGCCGACGATTCACCGCAAATGCAATGCGTGCGAGGAAGAAGATGAGCAGATAAAAAGAAAACCATTGCCTTCACCGGGCGGCATTGGTGCCCAGAGTCCGGCGCATGTTCAGAGCGCGATCTCATCCGGTGGCAGACCACTCGACAAAGAGACGCGGAATTTCTTCGAGCCGCGTTTCGGATACGATTTTAGTTCCGTTCGCATCTATACCGGTTCCACGGCCGGGCAATCAGCACATTCGATCAATGCCCGCGCCTACACACAGGGAAACAATATTGTCTTTGGAAGTGGTGAATATCGTCCCGAAACGGAAAGCGGCAGGCGCCTTCTTGCGCATGAACTCGCCCATACGACCCAGCAAGGTGGCATTGCGACTATCCGCCGCACGTGTGTTCCACCGGTCCCGGATGGCGAGCAATTGTGGGCAGGAAATGAATCGGTCGCGACGCGCGAATTGATCACGAGCGGAGAAGAAGACCGCCTGACAATAAGATCTCTACACACGACGGGGGTTCAAGGCGTACCGGGTCTGAAAACCAAATTCATAGAGGCAAATTTGGACCCGGATGCGTCGCAGCCACTACCCCCGCTGGATTGCTCTGGAACAGGCGTCAGATATCCGTATCCGCCCGGAAATTCTTTGGGAATCGAAACCGTAGAGCTTTGTAAAAAGGGTGAAAAGATATATTTTACCTTCTCCTGCGGCAGCCGACCCGAAGAAAAAAGCAGCCAGCGCGAGGAAAAGAAATGCCTGCAAACCTATCAGGAGGTACTTGAAGCAGGGCATACAGACCTTGAATCGATCAAGGCGACGATGAGGGAATTCCTGTCAAGAACCGACCCGCTCGTGTATAAAATGGTAACGATTGCAATTGCGTATGGTTGCGATGAAGAAACGGGCCTCGCGTATTACCAGATTGCCTCTAGCCTTCCGGGCCCGGTGCCCAAAAAAGTCAGGGATCTTGTAGGAGGAATGCCGGGGAATTTTCGCCTGATAACTGGCGAGCAGCCCAAGAGCGCCCTGCAGCTCGTTGGATCTGAGGAGGAGAAGGCCAAACTTCGAAGACGATTCCCTGAAGACGCCGAGCAGATACTTGCCGACCTCCAGAACACCGATGTGGAAGTCAGGCAATTTGCTCAGCTCTGTGTCTATGTCGCCCTTAACGAGGACCCGAATATGCACGCCGAACGCACGGCGATCCAGGGATTTAAAACGCCAGGTGATGCAGTATATTTCGTGATGCCGTCACGGCCTGCATGCCCTGTCTGCCAAGGAGCCGTCCAAATGGAAGGCGTACTCCTTTTGGATAGGTGATTAGAAACGGATGACCGAAAGAGCAACAGTGCCCACGATTAACCGACACACTCGAAAGAGCGCGTCGGCACACGACCACGTCCGTCACACGGCCTCGCCCGAACATTCCTCCGACCCTGGCGTGTCCGGCTACTCCGCCCCTGCCATATTGCGCAAAGCATCCTGCGCCTGCGGCGGCGGTTGTCCGACATGTCAGGCTAAATCTAGTGATCTAAAAATCTCACAACCAAACGACCCGGCTGAGATCGAAGCCGACCAGATCGCCGATCGAGTAATGCGGATGTCGATAGACGATGCGAAGCCACAGTCGAACGTGCCAAACTCGTCAAATGCAATCCACCGCAAATGTAGCGCGTGCGAGCAAGATGACGATGAAATGGTCGTTCGGCGAAAGGCGTTGCCGTCGGCGGGCAGTGCTGCTTCGCATGGTTCGGATCATGTTCGCGATGTGATCGGCTCGGGCGGGCGGGCGCTTGATTTTGAGACTCGAGGCTTTTTTGAGTCGCGCTTCGGTTACGACTTATCTTCGGTCAGACTGCATACCGGCGACGCGGCGGCGGAGTCGGCACGTAGGCTGAATGCGCATGCGTACACGCATGGTCACGACATTGTGTTCGGCAGCGGTGAGTATGCTCCGCATTCTGAGAGCGGGCGGCACCTGCTCGCGCATGAGCTGGCGCATGTAACTCAGCAAAAAGCGAATAAACTTCATCGACGACTGAAGGTGAATACTGCTGATTCGGACGATCCGACGACTGCAATCTCGATGATCGATCCGATGGTGACACAACTTTGTCCGGATTTCGAAACGAATAGCACAAGCGGCGAAATCACGCCTAAAAGTGGAACTCCATGCACTACTGGCAAATTCTCCGCAATAGCGGCCGGCAGTCAACCGCTGGGATGTTGCTGTTTATGCACAATGACGCGACCTTGGGGAGCGAACTGGAAGATCATTGTTTCATCAACAAATGCGCCGTCAGCCAATTCGGGAACGCATGTTGTGAGAATGACGCCGACATCAGGTCCGAGCGCGCCAGAGCTGCGGCATTGGACGCCCGGTCCGGCCGAAACTACTTCAACACAGGCACCGGTTGAGGCATTCGGCCACGAACTCTGCGGCCACGCCGCCTTGATGAAGATCCGTGCACATGAGGCCGCGTCGACTGACCGCGCATATGACGACCAACACGACTCGACGGTGCGGGTGCAAAACGCGCTCGCCGTCGAAATGGGACTCGGCGGAGCGCGTCGCGGGCTGGCCGGTGGCGGCACGCATCGCGGCGAATCGCTTCGCGTATTTACCGTTGGCCCATTTGGCATGAATGAAACTAATCCCGCGCCGTTCGCCGCCCAGATCGCCGCTGCGGTCTCTTTCTTGAACGGTAAGCCTGAGCTTTTAGTCGATACCGTTGGATTTAGAGGCGGTGCAGACACGCTGGCCGGCGTCAGCGCAGGCCGTGCGATCAGGGTGGGAGCCCTAATAGCAGCCGGAATCACCGCTCCAACCGTCGATGTCGAAACCTCGCCTGGCGTCCCTGAGACGCTTACCCGCGTTCAACCGGTAACGGATGGCGGCGTCGGCGCGTCGGCCGTTGTAGAGATTCGAATGGCGATTCGTCCGGCAGGCTTGATCACGCCGATCGGCGTTGCACCGCCGTCACCCCCGGTTCATGTCGATCCGGCCGATCCCGGGCGCGTTGCCGCACTAAAACGCGGCTCCGTAAACGAGTGTCACCAACTGCTGGCGAACACTGCATGGCCGTAGATTGCGGATTTTGCGAACTTAGCTGGTTCCGCAAAAAAGTCATTTCGAAGGCTGAAAATCCGCGTGTCGGCGGTCCGACCCCGTCGCTGGCCACCAGGTATTTCTACGGACAGCTTGTTTTGGGCTGTCCTTATTGTTTGTGCGTTATAATCGCGAATAGATCAATGGAACCATTAGCCCATCGAATCAGGCCAAAGAACCTCGATGAGTTTGTCGGCCAAGAACATCTGGTCGGCGCGGGTAAGCCGCTGCGTCTCGCGATCGAGCAGGGCCACGTATTCTCGTTTGTGCTCTGGGGCACGCCCGGCACGGGCAAAACGACGTTGGCGCGCATCTATGCAAACGCAATAAACGCTGAGTTTCACGAGCTTTCCGCGGTTTCGGCAGGAAAGGATGACATTCGCAAGATCGTCGGGGAAAGTAAAAAGGTAAAAGGCAAGAGGCAAAATGAAAGAGGCCTATTCGACGCAGAGAGGCAAGATAACTCGGGAAACCCAAAGGCGAGAGACGACAGGCCCAGAGTTCTCTTCTTAGACGAGATCCACCGCTTTAACAAAGCGCAGCAGGATTTTTTGCTGCCATATGTCGAGAGCGGCGAATTGGTTTTGATCGGAGCCACGACTGAGAATCCGAGCTTTGAGGTGATACCTGCGTTGCTCTCGCGAATGCG
This sequence comes from Pyrinomonadaceae bacterium, assembly GCA_046154245.1. GTDB lineage: Bacteria > Acidobacteriota > Blastocatellia > Pyrinomonadales > Pyrinomonadaceae > OLB17. The sequence goes on along the minus strand of JBJXFZ010000081.1, from coordinate 3,525 downwards.
CGTCTTCGTTCTCAACGAACTGGCGGCCGAGGACATGTCGTCGATCATCGACCGCACGGGTTACAAGCTCAAAAAAGATGCTCGAACCTGGCTCGTCGAGTTGGCAAACGGCGACGCCCGACAGGCGATAACGATGATCGAGAATACGTCGCGATTGTATGACGCGATCACCGTCGAGACGCTAAAAGAAACTCTACAGTCCAGGTTTCTGCGCTACGACAAAAAAGGCGAGGAGCATTACAACGTCATTTCGGCATTTATCAAATCGATGCGTGCGGGTAAGCCCGACGCGGCGATGTATTACCTCGCACGCATGATCGAGTCGGGCGAGGATCCAAAATTCATCGCGCGTCGCATGGTGATCTTCGCCAGCGAAGACGTCGGCCTTGCACAGCCGACAGCTCTCGTCGTCGCAAATGCCGTCTTTCGCGCCGTCGAGACGATCGGCTATCCCGAATGCACGCTGAATCTGGCTCACGGCGTCGCATACTTGGCAAATGCGGCAAAAGACCGCTCGGCATGCGACGCGATCGGCGCCGCGATGGATGATGCGAAAAAACTCGGCAACTTGCCTGTCCCGATGAAGATCCGCAACGCTCCGACGAAATTGATGAAAGATCTCGGCTATGGTAAAGACGAGGGCAACGACCCTGACGACGATCTGATGCCTGAGAGGCTGCGTGGCCGCAAGTATTTTGAATAGCTCAGCCGCATACATATGACAACCCGAATCGCATAGGAGATTAATTACATGAAAACGTCGACCATTTTGGCCTTGATCTTGGTTTTTTCAGCCCTTGCGGGCGCCCAAACCGACAAAGACATAGTCTCTACCCGCGAGATGGACCGGATAAATTGGATGGAATTTCGAGACGCCGTCCCGGCAAAGATTACAACCGTGCTTCTGCCGACGGGGACACTCGAACCGCATGGCGTCATCAATAACGGAGCAGATAACACCGCGCCGACGGCGATGGCAAAGACGATCGCACGGCGCACAAATGCGATGATCGCGCCGACCCTCTCGTACGGCATTACCGGTTCGATGGAGGCATATCCCGGCGCTTTTCAGATTACGGAATCGGCGTATCGGCCATTCGTCAAGCAGATTCTCGAGGGCCTCGCGAAAAACGGTTTTCGCAACATCATTATCCTCAACGGCCACGGCGGGTCTCAGACGGCGGTCCTGCAATCTGTTGCGGCCGAGGTCGCCACGGAAAAGCGCGTTCGCACGCTGGTCATCAACTGGTGGTCGTTTGCAAGTGATGAGACAAAAGAAGTCTTCGGAGAGGATGGCGGCCACGCCGGCTGGAACGAAACGGCTTTTATTCAGGCAATAGACCCAACACTCGTTCACCCGGAAAAATACACGGGTCCGGAAATGACGACCGCAAACCCGACGCCCGGCACATGGTCGGCCGTCCCGTCGCCCTCATCGATCGGGCTCTATCAAAGAGGCCAGGGATTCCCGAGATTCGATAAAGCCAAGGCCGATCTCTATTACAAAAAAGTGACGGACAAGGTCGCCAATCTGATAATTGAGATTGTAAAAAAGTGGGACGTCGCAGGTCTCTAGACTTTCTTTTTCGCACTTTTACCTGTCAGTCGTGGGCTCTCCGGAATGCCGTCGGCGGCCGTAAATCCGCCGTTCATCAAATTTTCTAATTATTCTGTAACTTTACAGCCGGTCTTGTCGTCATATACACTGGACTGACCAAAAAACGAATTTGGTCATCAGTCAGATTATGAGAGATGCGGTTCAGATGATAGATACGCGCGAGGCGATTTTAGACGCTACCGACAGGCTTTTGGCCCGTTACGGCTATCGAAAAATGACCATTGATGACCTGGCGAAAGAGGCCGGTATCGGCAAGGGTACGGTCTATCTATATTTTCCGAGTAAAGAGGAAATTGCTCTATCTCATATCGACCGCATCGTCGAGAGGTTGATTGAGAAGCTTCAGGAGATCGCCGCAGGGCCTGGAACCGCCGAGCAAAAGCTTGTGAAAATGCTGCTCGAACGTGTAGTTTTGCGCTTTGACAGTGTGCAGCACTACACGTTGGGCCTCAATGAGCTGCTCGCTGAACTTCGGCCTAAACTGCTAGAGAGACGCCGGCGACACTTCGAGGAGGAGGCCGGCATTATTGCGGGTGTCATCGGCGATGGGCAGAATGCCGGACGACTTACTACGGGCGATGCCCTCGAGATCGCTCAAACGCTGCTCTCAGCCACAAATTCTCTTCTGCCATACAGCCTCAGCGTGATCGAGCTGGGCGATAGAACAGAAGTTGAGAAGCAAGCCCGGCGGACGGCCGAGTTGCTGATTCGCGGATTAATTAAGTGAATAAAAGGAGTTACCGATGTTGAAAACTATTGTTCTGATAATGAGAATTGTTGCCTTGTTTGTTTTTGCGTTGTTCATCCTGCGTTTTGTGGCCTTGGCACAACAACCGATGCAGCAGCCGGATCGCGAAATCACGTCAGAAGCGCGGACGGCCGTTATCGAAAACCTTTTAAAGGAGTTGAACGACGCTTATGTTTTCGCTGAAACAGCGAAGAAGATGGAAGCCGACATTCGAGGTCGGCTTGCCGCAAAGGAGTACGATTCGATCACCGGCGCGACCGCATTCGCGAAGAAATTGACCGACGATCTACAGGCTGTAAGTAAGGACAAGCACCTGCGCGTACGTTACTCACATCAGGTGATTCCTGTCAGACAGGACGCACGCACTCCGTCCGCCGAAGAAATTGAGCGTGAACGTTGGTTTAGCCGGCGTGTCAACTTTGGCTTTGAACGCGTTGAAAGAATGCAGGGGAATATCGGATATATAGACCTGCGCGGCTTTAACGACGCAGAACTTGGGACGGACACGGTCGCGGCGGCCATGACCTTCCTGCAAAATACCGAGGCGATAATCTTTGACCTTCGTGAAAACGGCGGCGGCTCGCCGCATATGGTCGCCTTGATCAGCTCATATCTCTTTGACGACAAACCCGTCCACCTCAATGATCTTTATTGGCGAAAGGGTAACAAAACCGACGAATTTTGGACAAAGCCATCCGCCGCAAAGGTGAGATTTCCGAATAAAGACGTCTACGTGCTGACGAGCACACGCACGTTTTCGGCGGGCGAAGAGTTTACCTACAATCTCAAAAATCTAAAGCGGGCGACGATCGTCGGAGAAGTCACAGGCGGCGGCGCTCACCCGGGCGGGTTCGCCCGACTGGCCGACCATTTCGGCGCATTTATCCCCTCCGGACGCGCTATAAACCCGATCTCGAAAACAAACTGGGAGGGCACGGGCGTCGAGCCTGACGTAAAAGTGCCGAAGAAAGAGGCCCTGCAAGTTGCGTATCTCGCCGCGCTAAAAAAGTCACTCGCAAACATCAAAGACGCGCAACTTCTGGCCGGCGTCAACGAACTTATCGTTGAGACACAAAAGAAACTCGACGAGATGCGAACCCAGAAGTGACTCCGCGGTCGTTATCGCTGCCAGTAGTTTTTTATTTTTAGATCCAGATAG
>JBJXFZ010000068.1:0-7582 GCA_046154245.1 Pyrinomonadaceae bacterium | reverse complement strand
ACAACGCGCGTCCATCTGCGAAATCATGATACGCCTGATCTTGCGCGAAAGGCGCTCTCGCAAACATCGCCGCCAGCGAGCCAATGACGATCAGCGCGATCAAAACATGTCGCCACCATTTAGTCATTGCGTCCATTACCACTAATCGATTCATCAGGAACTCACCGTCGTCTGCAACTATCGGTAATCGATGTAACTAATTCGCAGCTAATGAAGACAACTTCTTCTCTATGTATTCCAACGCTTCTTTCTCCATAGCGTGAACTGACGATTGCGTGGCAACAATTTCTTGGCAGCATGAATCCAGAAGATGTGGATCAACCTGACCGGACTTAAGTACACGCCCAACGGCCATCTTGAACGCTTGAAAGGTCGGGACGCCGATGTCCGAAAGAACTTCATCGATCATGTCAGTAGTTATTCTGTCATCCCTAACAAGTTTGCAAACATATGCGGTTATAACAGTCTTTTCCTCTCGTCGCATTTGTCCGTCCGCTTTCGCAACAAAATAGATTGTTTTCAAAACATCAACGTAGTCGTCAGCGAGGATTTCAGCCGACCTCTCGGGGGAATTCGAGTAAAGATCATTCAAGTACGATCCAAGATTTTCTACTAGCTCGCCCGTTTCTAGGTCAACACACTGTCGTATCCGATCAAATCGAAAAGTTCGTGTGGCATTTCGTAACTCACAATGACCCATTAGGATACCGCCGTTCAGCTTGTTATCGAATTCTCGAATCCTGACCGCTCTAGTCGATTTGGAACCATTTCCATCTTGATATTCGATTTGCACATACGCCCTCAGTCGCTTGGGATCAGATGCCTCCCAAAAACTTCCTTCCCATGCATCGTTATCAGAGGTTTCTTCGTAGTGAGAGCCTTCGTCATATTCACTTCGCGTCGTTGTCTGGACATCTATATGAAATTCAATCTCCTCGGGATGTTTAGAACGTTTTCCTATCTTAAATGCAACAAAGATACCTATAACCGCGACTAAGATAAGTAAAATAATTATGAATCCCATTTCCAGTCTCCGTAATTGATAGTTCAAGCCCCCAGTTTATCTCCCCATCGTGTTACTCGTCCGATTCATTAAGGGTTGAGAGCATCCCGCCCAGCTTCTCCAGTTTATCGAGCGGGAGTTCGCTCAGCGTAATTTGGATGTCGGTGCAGGCTGGTGTCATGAATTGTTAGTATCTCGGCGGTTCGCGCGAGCGGTCCGGAGGTGCTGCGCGTCGGCGAGGTCGTGGGGTCGGCCGGTACGTTCCTTGTTCTCGATGAGATCGTCGAGCGAGATGTAGTCAACGGTGAGGTCGCCGATGGAGACCGTTTTACGACGATCCCAGCAGGCGGTAAAATCCATTTCCTCCAATTGAGTGATTATATCTATTCGGTTTGGTGGCAGCCCGATCTGAAAAAATGTGCCGGCGGCGGTCAGATCGTTTTTGGTAAGTTCCGTGAGCGAAGCGCCAAAGGCACGAAGCGCGGCCAAAACCCGGTCGGCGTTCCCGTCCGATCGCTCGATCCAGACATCGAGGTCCTTTGTGTACCGTGGCTCAACGTGCTCTGCGTAAGCATACCCACCGACGATCAGATATCTAACGCCGCCCGCGTTGAATGTTCTCAACAGATCTTTGTAGTCTGAGTTCATCGTTGGTTTTACCCTTCATTGTCCAATAATCGACTACCATTTCCCATACTGCGTTGGCTCGAGCCTCGGAGTTGAGTCTTTGCCAGAACTGAATATCGAATTCTCTGTCAGGCCGCTCTCCCAATTTCGATAGGCGAGCCGTGATCGCCCGGCCGTCCTTGAATGTGGAACGCATCTCGCGCATAACTAATTTTACCACTGAATGAACCTAAATGATCGTCGTCACGATCTCGCGAATCGAGCGTTGCAGGTCGCGGTCGTCGGTGATGGGCGAGCAGATGGCGACCTCGGCCGCGGCGGTCGGCGCGATGCCTTTTGCGATGAGTTGGGCGGCGTAGATGAGCAGTCGGGTCGAAACGCCTTCTTCGAGGCCGTGGCCGCGAAGGTTGCGTACCTTTTGGCCGATCTTCACAAGGTCGGCGGCCGTTGATTCGTCGATGCCGCCCTCTTTTGCAACGATCTCGGTCTCCGCTTCCGGGTCAGGGTAATCGAACTCCATCGCGACAAAGCGCTGCCGCGTCGATTGTTTGAGATCTTTGAGAATTGACTGATAACCCGGATTGTATGAGACGACGAGCATAAACTCGTCCGGCGCGTCCAAAACGGTGCCGCGTTTTTCGATCGGCAGGCGGCGGCGGTCGTCGGTGAGCGGATGAATGATGACAACCGTGTCTTTTCGCGCCTCAACGACCTCGTCCAGGTAACAGATCGCACCGGCTCGCACCGCGGCTGTGAGCGGGCCGTCGTGCCAGACTGTTTCTTCACCTTCTAATAAAAATCTTCCGACGAGATCGGTTGAGGAAAGGTCTTCGTGACAAGCGACGGTGATGAGCGGGCGGTTTAATTTGTGCGCCATGTACTCGACGAAGCGCGTCTTGCCGCAGCCTGTCGGCCCTTTGAGCATCGCCGGCAGCTTCGCGGCATATGCAGCCTCGAATAGCTCGACCTCGTCCTTTATTGGCAGGTAAAACGGTTCGTTTTTGACCTTGTATTTTTCTACTGCTAATTCCATTGTTTATTTTTTGAACCTATCCCAATCGCCCCATATCGCAAACGTCGCGCCCGCGAGTTGCAGATTTACAAAGAGCGTTTTGCCGTCGGGCGAGAAAGTCGAACCGGCAAACTCGCTGCGTGAAAATTGAGCACTCACGTTTCGCGCAAAGTAGGCCATCTTGCCCTCGCTCGAAAGCACACGCAAAAAATTCTTCGATTCCATGTTCGGGTAATCGCCGTCCTCGCAAACAAAGAGCAGATCGCTCTTTGGCCGAAGGCAAATGTTGTCGGGCATAAAGAGCGTGTCCTTATTGTCGGACTGGTAAAGCAATGTCAGATAGCCGGCGTCGCGATTTTTTCGTTCATACATCCAGATCTGGCCGGCCTTTTGGTCGCCGCCGCTCGTCGCAGTAAAAAAGATGCGTCCCTTCTTATCGGCGCAGCACCCTTCGAGACGGATGAAGATCGCGCCGCCTTTTGCGTGACCCTGCTTTGAAACCGCGAGGCGATCGACGTCAGCCTCGGCCGGATCCGGATTGTCGATCGTCACCCAATTCGCCTCAAATCTCGCGCCCGCGACTTGGCCCGTGCGCGTGTCGTATCGAGGTTTATCTACAATCGCGAGCATCTGCAGCGTGCCGCCCTCGGCTAGTCTTTTGTTCTTACGCGGAATAAATCGATAAAAGCCGCATGGATCAAAATCCTCGGTCAGATAGATAACGCCTTTATTGTCAACGGCGATCGCCTCGTGCTCAAAGCGCCCCATCGCCTTTAGCGGCACCGGCGGCAAATTTGTATCGGCGGCGGCCGAAACCTCAAAACAATAACCGTGCGGTTTTGGATAGCCGCCTGACTTTACACCTTTTGCATCTACGCGCACGGTCGGGCCGAGCGTAGTCTCTTCGCACGAGATCCAACTGCCCCACGGCGTAGGGCCGCCCGCACAATTGATCAGCGTGCCTGACAGGCTGACAAAATCATGCACGACCGTCTTTGTTTTCGGATCGATGACGAGCGTCGTCGTGCCGCCGCCCGCCGTTTCGTCGTAGTGATTGCTGCTGCCGATCGCGATGCCGGGCACGGGACGTTTGCCGCCCGTGATCTCGTGATTGCGCACGATCCGAAGCTGGTTCTTGACCTTGAACGTCCACATGCCGTCGTGCGCCGCAGGCGTCGGACGACCGTCGGACATGATTCCTTTCACGCGGCCGATGACGTTGTATTCGAAGCCCTTTGGCAGCGAGAGGAAAATCTCACCGGTGTTCTTTGTCGAGGTGGGAACAAGTTCGCCAAAGCCAGCCGCTCGCGGCAAGCCCGACACGGGCGACTCGGTTAGGGCTATCGATCGTCGTGTCAGAGACGAACTCGCAAGCGCAAGGCTTCCGCCAAACATCGCAAGATCGCGCACAAATGACCGTCTATCCATCACGACACACCTATACTTAAGACGATAACCGCCGCGTGATAAAATTTCAACGAAGCAAAATTGTCCGCTTAACGCAAATGACAAGAATCTTACAGGCAGAAACTGAGACCGAGATCGCCGCCGCTCGCGAACTGTTCCGAGAGTACGAGGCGGAGCTTGATCTCGACCTGTGTTTTCAGGGGTTTGAGGCCGAGCTCGCCACGCTTCCCGGAAAGTACGCCCCGCCTGACGGGCGATTGCTGCTCGCATATTCAGATGACAAACTCGCCGGCTGCATCGCAATGCGAAAGCTGGAGGACGGTGTCTGTGAAATGAAACGACTGTTCGTGAGGGACAAATTTCGCGGGCAAAAGATCGGTATTGCTCTCATCGAGCGGGTGATCAACGACGCTCGCGAGATCGGTTATGCGAAAATGCGGCTCGACACTTCCACGCTAAAAATGAAGAAAGCCATAAGCCTCTATGAGTCTTACGGCTTTGTCGAAATCACGCCGTACTACGAAAATCCGCACCCGGGCGTTTTGTTCATGGAACTCGCTCTCTAGTAACCCGGCTGCCCCCCGCCAAAACCATACGTTGTCGGTGGTGGCGGCGCCATATTGAATTGCTGCCCGATGAACGGAAACACCTGACGATAGGCAAACGCATTTGCGATGTATATCAGCGGTACAGAAATGAAGAAAAGGCCGAGGCAGATCAGCAGCAATCCGACGATCGCCACCAGCGCTTCAAAAATCAAAAGAACAACAAGCCCGCCGATGTTGCTGATGCCGGCACGAGCGCTTAGCTTGATCGCGTCGATCGGGCCCAGGTCGTACTCCATCGCGAGCGGCACCGCAAAGAAAAACACCGCCCACCAAACCACCGAAAAGATCATGAACGCGAGAACGACGATGACGAGGATGACGGCCATACCGCCCGCGAGCGCGGTATCGCGGCTGCTGGCCTGAAAAAAGTCAAAATCAGTGCCTTTTCCAAATCCGCCCGAGGCGAGCTCACCAAACCGCACTCCGTATTGGACGGTCTGGGCAAGTATTCCGGGTATCGATTGAATAAGGCCGATCACCATCAGCGGGACAAACTTCTCAAACCCCTTGAACATCATCCCAAACTCGATCGGCTCGCCCCGCATATCGCGGAGAACAACGTAGTAAATGCCCCCTGCGATCGGTCCTATCAAAAAGAGATTGATACAGGGAATGCAACCTGTCAGCACCATCGCCAGTACAGATATCCCTAGATAGATACCGTAGTTTGCCTTTAGCATTTCCCACGCGTTGCTGATACAGCCGCCGGCGTCAATGGCGCTTGGATGAAATTCGATGTTCGTCATAGTTTGCTCCGAAGTTCCAAGGGTTGAATTACCTAACCGGCTTGCGGGGGATCTTCTCCTCCATCATTGCCGTTTGGTAAACAAACGCTGCCAGAATGATCGACATCTGCTTCATGTCATCGGCCTGGATGCGGTCAAACCCATCCATATTCGAGTGGTGTGATCGAGTGCTGTACTCGACCTCGTCCTGTATGAACTGAAAGCCGGGCAATCCGATCGCGTCGAACGCCAGATGGTCGGTGCCGCCCGTGTTCGCAAGCGACAGGGTCGTCGCGCCCATCTCGCGGAAGGGCGCGAGCCAGCGGCGGAAGATTGGCCGTACGCCTTCATTGCCCTGCATGTAAACGCCGCGGATCTTGCCCGTGCCGTTGTCAATGTTGTAGTAGGCCGAGAACTTGTCATATGCAGGAAGTTTTGTCAGCGGCAGTTGCGCCGCGCCTTGCCCACCGCCACCACCACCGCCGCCGCCAAATTGAGGTGTCGTACCGTCGCCGCGATAGCCAAAGTGCTGTCTCACGTATGCGCGTGATCCCAATAAGCCTTGCTCTTCGCCCGACCACAATCCAATGCGAATTGTGCGGCGCGGCTTCAAACCAAGCGTCTGGATTATTCGAACGGCCTCCATCATCACGGCGCAGCCCGAACCGTTATCGGTCGCGCCGGTTGCACTGTGCCACGAATCGAGGTGGCCGCCGAGCATTACGATCTCGTCAGCCTTGTCGCTGCCGGGAATCTCGGCGATCGTGTTGTATGCGTTAGGGTCAGTGTCCTGAAACTCGACCTTGAGATCGACGGTCATCGTCGGTTTCTCGCCGGCGTCGATAGTACGAACGAGCCGGTTAAAATGCTCGGGCGTCGTAGTGAGCTGAACGGGGACGATCGCTCCTTTTGTGCGAACATTCATCTGCGGTTGACCCGGCGTTGGCGCCGCCGGTTGAACGGCCTGTGCGCCTGAGACAAAGATCGTGCCGCCATCGCCTTTGAATGCAACATCGATCAGGACCGCCGCACCCTCCTCGTGCAAGAAGCGAAGCCGCCGCGACCCGAACTGAAACTGCTGTTGATTGCCCGCCGCGGGCGGAGGAGTTGCACCCGCAGGCCGCGGTGCGTTCGGGTCGGGCGCGTTGGCGAGCTCAAGCAGATTCGCCTCGTTGCGACGCGACCCTTGCGGTTCAAACTCGGCCTTTAGCTCACGCATGGCGCCGACCAGAACGATCTTGCCCTTCAATTTGCCTTTGTACTTTTCTAGCTCGCCTTCGTTCTGCGCGTTAAAGGTCACGACCTCGCCGGTGTAGGCGGTGTTCGTGTTTGTCGCGGGCGGCATCTTTGATTTCTTTTTCGGATCGACCGGCGGTGGCGGTGGAGCCAATGTGTCGGTGCCCGGCGACCACGCCTTTGGATAGGCGATCAGCGGAAACGCCGTCGGCCCGTCGACATTCGCGTAAAACTTCTTGAGCGTCCAGCCGCGGCCAAACGGACCCCACGATTCCAGATGCGCATTTTGCAAACCCCATGAGGCAAGCGTGTCGCGCGTCCAGTCGTTCGCACGCTTCATTCCCGGCGAGCCGGTGAGCCGCGGACCGATGACATCGGTCATGTAGCTCAAGGTTTTCATCACCTGCGAGTTCTTTGTTCCTTCTTCCTTGATCTTTTCAAAGATGTCCCTCGGAACTTCGTATACCGACTGAGTCTGGCCAAAAAGCGCGACCGGAAGCAAAACGGCGTGGATAACGAGCGCGCATATGATCTTGCGTCTAAGCATAAATACAGTTCTCCTTTGCGGTATCAAGAATGTCAGCTAATACCGCAATTCTATGTGAATTGTTTCAAATTGCAACTGACCTATGTTCTGGCGTTTCTTTGCGATCTTTGCGTCTTTGCGTGAAACCGGATTTTTCTCACGCAAAGACGCCAAGCACGATAATCGAACATCTTCCACCTACTCGTCGCCGAAAGCAGCGCGTCAAGCATCTAAAATTGCTCATTTCTGAAAAACTCAAGCGGTCGAAATAGCAACTCTTAGATCACGATCTTTATGCGTATTCTCGGCATCGTGTAAACCTCCCTTCGTTAGTGCCATTTAGGAATACACATTTCCGGTGTTATGTTTTGTGAGATATTCGCTTGGCGGCATGTCGCCAAGCGAATCGTGCGGGCGATGGTGGTTGTATATTTCCAG
>JBJXFZ010000067.1:0-14535 GCA_046154245.1 Pyrinomonadaceae bacterium | reverse complement strand
TTCACGAGGCCTTCGCGACGCAGCGTCAGTACGCCCTCAGCGGGCGTGAACGGTGCGATCACACGCAGCTCCGCAACATCGCCCGGTGCAAAGGCTTTTTTCGACGGTATGATCTGAACTTCTTCCTGCTCGACGTTGCGTTTTGGCGGCTGTTTTCCGCCCGGTACCCAGATCGTAATTTCGCTCTCGTTAAAGCGCTCGCGTTCATCCATCACCGTCGCGGTAATCGTATATCGACCGCCGTTTTTTGCCACAAACTCACAAGTCTGCGCCTTGTCGGCCGACTTAACTGCGCAAGTTTGCTCGTCAACCGTGATCTCTTTCCAAGCGCCTTTATCGAAGGTCCAGTCTTTTAGAACGGCCTTGATCTCGACGTCGCGATCTTTAATGAGGTTGCCGTCGATGTCGCTGACAATCGATTCGACAACGATCTTTTCGCCCTTCTGCACAAACGTGCGTGGGCTGCGGATGCCGACATACAAACTCGCCGGATGCACAAGCAGCGATGTCGTCGAGCCCCACGTCTGCCGATTGACGTCCTGCACTGACGACGCAGCGGTGATCGTGTATGGACGCGGCGGTTTTACCGACTCGAAATCGACTTTGAGCAAATGTTTGCCGCCCGCGTCAGTCACGCCCTTGAACGACTGCGACGAGCCGCCGCCGTAGCCCCGCCCGCTAAAATCTTCGAAACTTCTCCACCATGGCGTCCACGTACCAAAAGTGAAATCACCTCGATTCGGCGGAGTGTAATTCGTCGCGTTTGCCGTCACGGTCCAGTTTGTCTCGGCGTTCGCGAGGCCGCCACCGGCGTAGTACTTCGCCTCGACCGCGAGCATCGCGTGGCCACCAACAAAGTGCGGTGCCTGAGTCTCGACCTTGCTCGTTACCTCAAACTCGGGGCGCCGAAATTCCTGAACCTGAAACTGATGCGAGTGGCTGCCGCCGGGCAGATTCGTATTCGTAGAGAGATCGATCCGTGCCGAACCGAGATTCGCATTGTCGGGCAGCGTGAATTTGAAATCGAACGCGCCAAAAGCGTTGAGCTGAGCCGTGCCTTTCGCGATCTCGTTATCTCGCGGGTCTTTGACCGAATAGTTGAGGCCACTAGCAGAATCGCCAAGAGCCGTTACATCGCCGAGCTTGCCCGCCGTGATCTTGCGAATGTAGCCTTTGACCGAAACTTCTTCCTTCGGTTTGTACATCTTGCGGTCGTCAAAGACGAACCAACGGAGCGAGTCCGTCTCGCCTTTTTTGTACCAGTTACCGCCGTCCTGCCAGTAATAGTCGGTGTTCTCGGGCAGAAACGCCACGTCCTTACCGCGTTTTGCGATCAGCAGGTTCATGCCCTGCTGCGACGGAGAATCGGGCAGCGGCAGACGTAGTATTCCGTTCTCGCCCGTGCGGTCCGCGACCGCCTCAGCGATCGTCTCGGTTGTCGCGGCCGAACCGTCGGCTTCGATCAACTCGGTATCACCAGCGTTGGGCCCGCCGCTTCGGAAACTCGTGAGCCAATCCCATGCACGCGCGATGAAACCTCTTTCTTCGCTGACTGCTGATCGCTGACTGCTGACTGCTCTTCCGTTTGGATAGATCGAAAGATCGACACCCGCCAGGGCTCTGCCGGTTTTTAGTTCGGTGACAAACCCGACAAGCTCTGTGTTATCGACAAATGCATCGATGCCGATCTGCGTCGCCTGTAGCCATGTGACGACACGCGTCCGGTCGTATTTGTCGCGACGAACTGAGGGCTCGATGTCGAGGATCACATTTCCAAATCCGCCGTCGAGCGCGCTTGAGACGTCGATTCGCGTCTCGACCATTTCGTCGGCCACAGCTTTTATCGGGACAAGCCTATCCGACACAAGGCGTCCCGGCATCGTCGGACGTTTTTGGCCGTCGTCGTAATTCATGTAGCGAACGTAATTCTGAAAGCCACGCCAATCGCTCGGCTGAACGACGTACATTCGCACCTTTGCGGCTGTGTGATTTGTCGAGTAGACGGAGAACGTAGGCTTTGCCGTTGGGTCGAGCACGGTCATAAAACCGCCCTGCGAATAGAAGTTTGTCGGTGCGGAGCCGACGCGGATTGTTGCGGTCGCGCTTTGTCCCAGCGACTGACCAAAGATGTCCGAGAGCGCACCGTCGACCGTTATCTTGTAGCTCGTGCGCCCTTTCTTATAACCCTGAATGTAGATGTAATTGCCTGAGGGATAGATTTGCAGGCCTTCGACTGCGGGTTCGATCTTGACCATCTCTTTTGTAAATTTCGACGCGTCGATGGAGTTGTTGAACTCGATCATCCACTGGTCGAACGGCGAGCAGTTTTGGCTTCCCGGCCACCCGCAGTAGCCTTTGCTGAACTTAAACGCGCTGTAAGTCTGAAACCTGAAGGCCTGAGCTGCCGTCGTCGTCAGCGGACCTTCGGCCGATGCCGTTCCCTTCTCAACTGTGACAGTGATACTTGAAGCTGCGGGCAAAGCGTTGGCCGCTTGACCTTGGGGATCGACCGCGCGAAACGCGAGCCAACGCCCCGGCTGAGCTTGTTTTGAGTAGTAAGAGATGCTGCCGTCAGCATCGATCTCGGCTTGAGTAGCGAGACGCGTGGCAAGTTTTCTGCCGCCGGCGGTAACGCTGATAGTTCGCAGTACGGCCTCGGGATCTATTGCTTGATCAAACTTCACATACATCAGCGCGTCGCGTCGCGTGATCTGATTTTGCGGCCACATCTGTTCGACCTTTGGCGGCGGTGTGGTGAATGTCCACGTCACATCCTTTGCGAGCACCTGGCCGGTCGCCGATTTTGTTCCCGCGGGCACACGGGCGGTGAATTTCGTCGCCATCGGAAAGCGCTTATCGGTGTCGAACATCAACGTCTTTGTCCCGAGCCAACGCCAGCGGCCGTCGACATTGGGCGTAAGTTCGACGGGCGTGAATTTCGCGGCTTCGTCCTGCGAGGTAACCGCAACCATCGGCTGCGAAAATGTCACGCTCAGATCGGGTGCGAGGTTTATCTCGCCTTCGGGCGAATATCGCAAAACTTGCAAGGTCTTACCGCTCGGGTCGACCTTATTAAGCCCGCGCATCTCGTCGGACGGAAACTTGACCGGGATCTTATTGCCCGTTTTTGGCGCCGGTAAAGAACCTCCACGCTTTGCAAAGTCGGTCTGATCGTCTCTATCGGGTTTGATCTCAGGAATGCGCTTGAGCAGATTCTTAGCGTCGCTCTCGGACAACGGATCGGTCGACGGCAACTGCGCTTTTGCGCGCGCCTCGGCGCCCTCGACGCCCTCGCTCAAACGAAACTTTAGTCCGTCCGGAACGTCCTTCAGACGCTGTTCCATCGCCTTGCCGATAACCTGTGCGTTTGCCACATTTATGGGTGCGACGAAACTTAAATATATCGATGCTAAAAGAAGCCAGGCGGTCAGTTTTTTCATTTTTGATCCTCTCGATGAGATGCAGGTTGCGTTCATTCTATCGTATTCACGGCTCTCGGACGAAAGCCGTTCTCCAACGGGTTTTGAACGCTTCGATGTTGGGAAACTTGCGGCGGGTGCTTTATCCGCTGTAATTCGTTGTTAACAGATGTCCCTTTCCTGCTATACTGATTTCGCAATTCACGCAACTTTGCGTTTTTAGGTGTCGTAAGGGTTTTGGCGTGTGGTTTGTGTTACGCGAGAAAATTGAGGACGGATAGATAAAATGGGACTTTGGGCCAGATTTAAAAGAGTATTTTTTGCCAGCACGGGCGCCGCTCTCGACAAGATCGAGAACCCCGAATTGGTGCTTCAACAAACCATCCGTGACATGCGCGACCGTGTGCCGGAATTGAACAACTCAGTCGCCCAGGTGATGGCGACCGAACGGCTGTTATTGAAACAAAAAGAGAACCTTTCGACGCAGGTCGTCGATCTCGACTCGAAGATCAAAGCCTCGGTCAAAATGGGACGCGACGACATCGCGACCGCTTATATCGGCCAACTGCAGCAGGCGCAGCAGGATCTCGTCCGAACCGAGGCGCAGGCTAATCAGGCGCAGGATGCTTCGAAACAGGCTCTAAAGGCACGCGACAATTACGTCCTCAACATGAAAAAGCGGTCTGCCGAGGCTATGCAGCTAATATCAGCAGCTAAACAGGCCAGGCTTCAAGAGCAGCTCGCCCAGACGATGGAGGCTTTCAACATCGGGGACGATGCGTCGACATTCAACGAGATGCGCGAAAAGATCGACCGTCGCGTCGCCGCTGCCGAAGCAAAGCTTCAGCTTGGCTCAGCCTCAGTCGATAACCAAATGGCCGACATCGAGCGCGAAGCGATGGACATTCAGCTTCAGGACAAGTTGCTCGAATACAAACAGCAGATGGGCATGCTCGGCCCGGGAACCCCGCCCGAGGGCAAACAAATCGAGGCGAATTCGAGCGCAGTCGAAACTGAGGCCATTCTCGACGAGGTTAAGGAAAGCAGTCATTCGAATTAAGCTGTTTCAAACCCGCAAGTGCCGCACGGCATCTACTTAACTTGATATGGCTGATCTGGCGAAATACCGGCAGGATTTAGATAAATTCAACACGAGCTACGCAAAAGCCGCTCTCAAGGAGCCGGTCAACTTTTGGGGGCTCGCGGGTTTCGCCGCCGCCGCCGCGTTCACAGGCAGCGTCATTCCGCTGCTCATTGCTCTCATCCTCGAAGCCATTTATGTAATGGTCGTTCCAAATCTGCCGTCATATCGCCAACTCATTCAGCGGCGCGAAAAGGAACGGTTACTGAAAGCACACATCGCAAATCGAGAAGGTCTGATAAAGGCTTTCACGCCGCGTGAACGCGAAGCTGTCGAATATCTGCGTTGGCTAAAAGACAAAATTCAGGACAACTATCACAAATTCACGGGCGCCCGCGAGCTGCCGTCAAATCTGAAAGCGCTCGATCAGCGTTGGGAAGATTTCGTTGATCTGCTGGACGTTTATCGCCGACGAAAGCAGCACCTCAAATCAATAAATCGCACGGCCGTTCACAACCAGCTTTCCCAAGCGTTTCGTGCAATGGAAAGCTCGACCGATGAAAAGACAAAGCGCATCCAGCAGACGAACGTCGAGATCCTCAAACGCCGCATCGCGTCATTTGACGAGATAGAACGCAGCGTAAAACTCGTCGAAGGCCAACTGCAATCTATCGAAAACTTTTTCAGCTATCTCAACGACGAGATCGTCACGATCTCGACGCCCGAACGCTTCTCGCTGCCCGATTCCGAACAGCTTTCAGACTCGATCGCCATGACAAAGCAGATGCTCGACGCCACCTCAGACGAGGTCGGCCAGCTCGATATGTATAATCGCGAAATGGGTAATCTGGAGCTTCTGCCGGGAGCTAAATAGTCTTTACGCGGCTTCTTCCGTACGCGTCATCACTTCAAAGACTGGCACTTTCTTTTCGATCATTTCTTTAGTGAGAACGATCTCTTTGACCTTCTTCTCGGATGGCAGGACGTACATCGATTCGAGCAGAATTTCTTCGAGGATCATCATCAGGCCGCGGGCGCCGACTTTGCGTTTGTGAGCCTGGTGAGCGATCGCCTGAATCGCGCCTTCGGTGAATTTTAGACTTATGTTGTCGAACTCGAATTTGCGCTGATACTGCTTGACGAGTGCGTTCTTCGGCTCGGTCAGTATTTGTACGAGAGCTGCTTCGTCGAGTTCTCGCAAGGTACCGATCACAGGGAGACGGCCAACGAATTCTGGAATCAGGCCGTAGTGGATGAGGTCTTCGGGTTCGAGTCTGTTAATCGAGTCGATGTGGCGCTGTTTGTTGGTCTTAATATCCGCTTGGAAACCGAGCGACTTATTGCGAAAGCGCTTTTCGACGACTTTTTCCAAACCAATAAACGCACCGCCGCATATGAAAAGAATATTCGTCGTATCAAGCTGGTGAAAGTCCTGCTGGGGATGCTTTCGTCCGCCACCCGTCGGTATGTTGGCGACGGTTCCCTCTAAGATCTTTAGAAGCGCCTGCTGAACGCCCTCGCCCGACACGTCACGTGTTATCGATGGATTGTCGTCCTTGCGACAGATCTTGTCTATCTCGTCGATGTAAATAATGCCGTGCTGGGCCTTTTCAATGTCGCCGCCTGCGGCCTGCAGCAGTCGATTGAGAATATTCTCAACGTCTTCGCCGACATAACCAGCTTCCGTAAGACTGGTTGCATCAACTATGCAAAACGGGACGCTCAGATGTCTGGCGAGCGTCTGCGCGAGCAGCGTCTTGCCGGTACCGGTCGGTCCGATAAGCAGAATGTTCGATTTTTGAAGCTCTATATCAGAGCGCCGTTTTGCTAGTTCTAGTCGTTTGTAGTGCTGGTAAACCGCAACAGAGAGCCGCTTTTTTGATTCGTCCTGTCCGATAACATATTCATCGAGAAAGGACTTGATCTCGGCCGGTTTTGGCAAACTTGCCCGTGTTGTCGTCGTCTGAGCTTGCTCGTCATCGTTGATGATCTCGTTGCAGATGTCTATGCACTCGTTGCAGACGTATACGCCGGGACCGGCGATAAGTTTGCGAACATCGTTTTGCGATTTACCGCAAAACGAACAAGTTAAAAGCTCCTCAGGACGACGAAATTGGTTCATAAGCAGTGGTAAGTGGTCAGTAAAATTCCTGTCCTCTATTTCTCTCTGTGTTCTATCACCTCATCGATCAGACCGTACTCCTTAGCCTGCATCGGCGTGAGAATGCGATCGCGCTCGACGTCGATCTCAACCTGCTCGAACGACTGGCCGCTATGGTTGGCGATTATCTTCGATGTGAGCGTTCGCATTCGGATTATCTCTTCGGCCATGAGCCGAACGTCCGTTGCCTGACCGGAAGCTCCACCTGATGGCTGGTGGATCAGGACGCGTGCATTCGGCAGAGAAAACCGCTTTTTCGGAGCGCCGGCACAGAGCAGCAACGCTCCCATCGAGGCACATTGCCCGACACAGATCGTGGTCACATCGTTTTTGATGAACTGCATCGTGTCATAGATGGCCATTCCCGCCGTGATCGAGCCGCCGGGCGAGTTTATGTAAAGGTTGATGTCGCGTTCGGGATCCTCGGCCTCGAGAAACAAAAGCTGAGCGACGATGAGATTCGCGATCTGATCGTCGATCGGCGTACCGATAAAAATAATGCTGTCCTTGAGCAGCCGCGAATAGATATCAAACGCCCTTTCACCTCGCGACGTTTGCTCGACAACCATTGGTACTAATGCCATATTCATTCTCTTCTCTCAAAAAGTATTACTTTAGAAACTGCTTGAAATGAGCGTTGATAAGTTGTTGAAAATATGGCGATTGCCACATTCGCGTTTCGATTTTACAACTTTTCGCGTCAATTGCAAGCAAAAACGCTAATCTTTCTTTGCCGCCTTTTTTGAAGGCGCTTTCTTCTTCGCGGGCTTCTTGGTTTTTTCGACCTGCTCCGGTTGTTCAACACTCTCATCGACCCAGTCGCCTTCTACGATTTTCGCGTACTGGATGACGGCCTCTATAGATTTACGGGTCTTCAGGTTGTTGAGTATGTTGCCCGTACCGCCGCCCTGTTTTTCCAGGGATTCTTTAACTTCATCGACGGACACGCGGTAGTATTCCGCCATCTTGCCGAGCTCTTCATTTAGCTCATCATCCGTAACCTCGATCTTCTCCGCCTCACCGACTTTATCGAGCAGCATCGCCCCGCGAACGTCACGTTCGGCCTGGGTACGCATGTTGTGATAGGCCATCTCAATAAATTGAGGGTCGAGTTGCTCGAGCACCGCACCTCGTTGCTGCAGGTCCTGAGCAAAATTATTGAGCAAGTTTCGCGCTTGATTTTCAATCAGCGTACCCGGCACTTCGAACGAATTGTCCTCAATGAGCTTTGCTATCGCATTATTTCTAACACGCGCATCGGCATCGGCCTGAGCCAGTTTTTCGAGATCGTCCCGAAGACGTTTTCGAAGGTCGGCCAGCGATTTGTAGCCTTCGTCGAGACTTTTTGCCCAGTCGTCATTTAACTCAGGAACCTCTTGTCTGCCTACCGATTTTATCTTCGCTTTGTAATGAACGGTTTTACCTGCTAGAGCCTCGGATGAAAATTCGGCCGGATAGGACACCGTAAATTCTTTCTCGTCGTCTTCTTTTACGCCGATCAGGTTCTCGGTAAACGATTTTTCAATAACCTCGTCGCCTAGTGTTACTTCAAGGTCTTTTGCAACGATCGGATCTGCGTCGGGCTGATCGTCAAACGTTCCCTCGAGATCAGCGATCACCGTGTCGCCGACTTTCGACGCTCTGCCTTCGACGGGCATCAGAGCGGCTTCACGTTGCAAACGCTCAGCGATAAGATCCTCGATCTCACCGTCGATTACCGGCTTAATCCGTCGCGTAACCTCAATGCCCTTGTACTTCGGCTCCGATATTTCGGGCATTACTTCGACGTGAATGTGCAACGACAACGGCTCTGAGCCATTGACCTTCACATTTTCGTGATCGTCGAGATGCAGGTGTGGTTCGGCGAGCGGATGGAGGTTGTGCTCGCGGATCGCATCGGCAACCTTGCCCGGGATCACATCCTGGAGCACATCACCTTTGATCTCTTCCTTAAATCGCAGCCTGACGACATCGAGCGGCGCGTACCCTTTCCGAAAGCCCGGAACGTTCGCTCGGCTAGCGTATTTCTTACTGACCTTGCCGTATGACTCGCGCAAACTGTCAGCGTCGATCTGAAGGTGTATTTCTCTCTGCGTAGGAGAAACTTCTTTTAATTCGCTTTTCATCTACAGAAAAAGGATAGCGGAAGCAACGGAAATTGGAAAACGGAAAGTGGAGAATTAAGAACTGAAGTTAAGCTTCACGTCTCCATTTTCAATTCTCAATTTTCCACTGATTTTTGGTGCCGAGGGCGAGACTCGAACTCGCATGTCTTTCGACGCTAGTTCCTAAGACTAGTGCGTATACCAATTTCGCCACCTCGGCGTTTCGATGGCACATTGCGGTATTTAGACCAAAAATCCAAAAACCGCTTGCATCACCGAAATAAAAATCTAGCGAAATTGCTCGCGAATGTCTAGGAAGCTACTTATGAAGATACTTTTTATCGTATGCGTCCCAAGACATATTGATGTCGCCGCCGCCGATGCCCGTAGGCGAATCATAGCCCAGCGCCTTTGCCTCGGCCTTCTTGAACAGCCGATAACCGCCGTAGCCGAGGGCAGCGACTATTCCGAAAAAGACGATATACCAGATCAGCGACCAAACGAATCCGAGTACCCACAAAACGAGCAGCGTGCCAAAAACGACGCCGAGAAGTGTCAGTATTAACTTGATGATGTTCATTGCCTTTTGCCTCCCGCTATGCCGATTTATACGAATCTATCACGCCGTTGTTCGTGGAAAAACACAGCCGGAGTGTATAATTCACCTCTCGGTGTCAGATGATCGATCAAGAGATAAAAGCAGACAGTTTAGCGACTGCCCTAAACGGCAGTCTTTTTGGCAAACACGATGCGAATGTGAATGACGTTACCCACGATTCGCGTGTCGCGAGAAACGGAACAATGTTCGTCGCGATTAAGGGCGAGACGACCGACGGACACCGCTTTGTCGAAGATGTTATGCGCCGCGGCGCGACCGGCGTCATTTCGGAATACGATCCGCCGGCTGAATTTGCCGGCGCGTGGATAAAGGTCCGGGACGCGCGCGCAGCTCATGCAAAAGCTGCTTCGGTCGTCTACCGCAATCCGTCCCACGAACTCGACCTCGTCGGCATTACCGGAACAAACGGAAAAACGACGACGACGTACCTGTGCTTTGCGGTTGCCGAGGCCTCAAAGCAAAAAGCCGCGATGCTGACAACCGTCGAATATCGCATCGGTGAGAAAAGCGAACAAGCGGTTCGCACAACACCCGAAGCCTCGGACACAAATCGATTTTTGCGCTCCGCGGTTGATGAAGGTTGTTCAATAGCCGTCATGGAAACCTCGTCACAGGCGATCGATCTGCATCGATGTGCCTGGCTGCGATTCAAGGTCGCGGTTTTTACAAATCTCACCCGCGACCATCTTGATTATCACGAGACGATGGAGAATTACTTCGACGCAAAAAAGAAACTCTTTGACGGCCGTCTCGGCGAGACACCAGCGAGTTGCGTCATCAATATCGACGACGAATGGGGTTCGAAGCTCGCCAATGAATTGCGGAATAGAGGTCAGCACGTCGTCACGTTCGCTCAAACCGCCGAGGCTGACCTCAAGTCGACAGATATCGAGGTCTCACTCGTCCGCGGCACGTCTTTTGTGCTAAAAACGCCAAAGGGCGATATTGACGTTACTTCCCCGCTCGTCGGCAAGCCACATGTTTACAATATGCTCGCGGCAACGGCCGTTGGATTAGAACTTGGTTACGATCTGGACGCAATTTCGCGCGGCCTTTCGAGGTGTGTCGGAGCACCGGGACGATTTGAACGCGTGCCGTCGACATGCGATTTTGCAGTTGTTGTCGATTACGCTCACACAGATGACGCCCTAATGAACACATTAAAGACCGCCCGCGAGCTCACAACCGGCCGCGTCATAACGGTATTCGGCTGTGGCGGTGACCGAGATAAAACAAAGCGTGTTCCGATGGGCGAAGTTGCGGGTGAGCTGAGCGACGTTGTGATTATTACGTCAGACAATCCTCGTAGCGAAGATCCGCTGAAGATCATTGCGGAGATCGAAGTTGGCGTCAGATCAAAAGGCTCCGACTACGAAGTTATCTCTGACAGACGCGAGGCGATAACACGAGCAGTTTCGAGTGCAAGGACCGATGATGTCGTAATCATTG
The DNA here is from genome assembly GCA_046154245.1 of Pyrinomonadaceae bacterium. Classification (GTDB taxonomy): domain Bacteria; phylum Acidobacteriota; class Blastocatellia; order Pyrinomonadales; family Pyrinomonadaceae; genus OLB17. The sequence goes on along the minus strand of JBJXFZ010000067.1, from coordinate 3,701 downwards.
CCGGCAAAGGGCACGAAACCTATCAGATAATCGGCGGCGACAAGTTTCACTTTGACGATCGCGAGGTCGCGACCGAAGCTCTTCAGCAAAGAATCGAAGTTTAGGCGTGGCCGGATTTTTTCAATAGATTTGTCAGAAGCTCCTGCTGAGCGGGCGATAGCGGCTCGAACTTTACGCCAAAGCCGATCTCAAACACATAGTTGGCGACTTTACCGTCGAACTGGACCTTCATGCCGTCGCCCAGCGGGATGAAGATTCGCACTACATCATCGTTCTTTACCTCACCCGAACTAAGAACAAAACACCCTTCGATGCTGATGTCGCTGAGCGCGGCGTTGTGCCTTTCGGAATTGGCAGATTCCCACTCGACGGGGATATCAACGGTGTATCTATCTAATGAGCGGCGTTCTCCACCGGTTCGTCTGTCATGAATTGCCATTATTACTCTGCCCCTGTTGGAGGATTGCCCCCTTTATTATTTAAGTAGTAATACACCGGCAATCCCAATAAGATCAGTCCGAGGCCGATGAATGAACTCTGCGGAGCGGTGTACATTGTATTGACGAGCAGCCATCCCGAGACGAACAAAAAGATCACAGGGACGACCGGGTAACCCCAGGCTCGGTATGGCCGTTCTGCGTCGGGATGTGTTCTTCTAAAGATAAAGATTGATGACGTGATCAACGCGTAGAATATCCACGAACCAAAGACCACGTAATCGGTAAGCGTGTCGAATTTACCCGACAAAGCCAGAATGCTTGCCCAGACGCCCATAAAGATCACGCCCCGAACCGGGACCGCTTGTATCGAGACCTTCTCAAACGTCTTGAACATCAGGCCGTCCTTCGCCATCGCAAACGGCACACGGGACGCGCTTAGCAGCGACGTGTGCAGCACGCCGAGTGCGGACAGCATCAGTCCGACGCTAAAAATGGCAACTGCCACGCCGGTTGCGAAACTTGTAATGTCGCCGCCGAAGAATTTACTTACTACTACAAGTCCTGTGGACGATTTTGGATCGATTGAAGCGATCGCAGTCGGATCGAGAATATAAAAGTACGCGACATGGACCGCGACGTAGAGAACTATCACAAGAAGCACGCTGCCGATGATCGCAAGCGGAATGTTGCGAGCGGGATTCTTGACTTCGCCCGCCATAAACGAAAGATTGTCCCAGCCGTCATAGCCCCAAAGCGCCGCGAGCATCGCCGCCCCGAAGCCGGCCATAAAACTATATTCAGCCGATCCAAAATTAACAACGGCGTTCACATCCTGACAAGTGCCCCCGGCCTCTGACAGCGAGAAATTTGCAAGCCCGCCGCCTGTTGCAAAAAGAAACGCACCGAGACCGACCATTACGACGAGACCGATCTTGATCGCGGTCAGCATGGTGGCAATGTTTCCCGTCATTGTGACCGACAGGCAGTTGAGCGTTGTAAAGATCGCGATCATCACTACCGCGATCAAACTCAGCGAGGTTATCTCGTTCCCAAGCACGGGAATCGTCCCGAGTTTCTGTTCCAAGCTGCCGCCTAAGAAAATGTTCAGAGTCGTCGCGAACAAAACCGCCGCTGCTGCCTGCGAGCCCGTTCGAGCAATAAACATCTGCATCCAGCCAAAGAGAAAACTCGACAAACGACCGTAACTGTCACGCAAAAAAGCATATGGCCCGGCGGCCTCAGGCTTAAATGCCGTCAGCTCGGCATAGGTCAGCGCTCCGGCGAGCGAGAGCACACCGGCAGCGATCCACGCGACGATCACCCACGTTGGCTCACCGACATTGCAGGTCATCACACGAGCTTTTACAAATACGCCCGTGCCGATGACATTAGCGATGATCACGGAAATTGCGGCCGCAAGTCCGAGGCCGCGTATCAGATTTTGTCTTTCATTAGAATCTGTCGTCATAAATTCCTGCTTCAGCTTGACTTGCAACATAATACGCTAAAACCGAAGCCCAAGTGAAACCACGAGTCCGTGTTAAAATCTCGCCGTGCATCAACTGTCTATCACCGCCGACGACCTTGTTAGGGCTCTGCTACGGCTTTCGCAGTATAATTCCGTCTGCATCCTCGACAGTTCCGGCGTCGGCCATCTCGGCTCGCACCTTCTGATCGCGGGCATCGAGCCGATCGAAGTTTTGGAAGTTGGAAGCGACGATCCCTCGGAAACCTTGAAGCTGCTCGACAAAAAACTCGCCGGGGATCGAGCGGCGATCTTTACGATCTCGTACGAGTTTGGGCAGAAAATGGCAGGTTTGGAAAGTCGCCGAGAAGAATCCGCGGATCGCACAGAGCCTGATGTTTACCTTGCCCTGTTCGAGACCCTGATCGTTCACGACTACACTTCGGGCGAGACGAAATTAGTAGGCAATCGTGACACTTTTGAGCATCTCGGAGCGGAACTAACCAAACCCTCAGGACTCGACACGATAGAAGTCGGCTCGACCGTGGAGGTTAGCTCTAACTTTACAAAAGCGGGATATCTTGCGGCCATCGAAACTATTAAAGAACATATTCGGGACGGCGACACATATCAGACAAACCTAACGCAGCAGCTAACCGCCGAGTTACCGGACGGCCTCACACCCGAAATCGTCTTCGAACGTCTTCGCCGCGATCATCCGGCCCCTTTCGCAGCATTTATCAAAAGAGCGGATTCGGCGGTCGTATCCGCGTCGCCGGAGCGGTTCTTTCGAGTGAGTCGGCATGTCGCCCGCCGGGACTCGACTGAGATCGCCGCGCGCCGAATCGAAACATCACCGATAAAAGGCACGCGTCATCGCGGACGCACGCCACCAGAGGATGAACTCCTTCGCAAAGACCTGCTCGCAAGCGCCAAAGACCGTGCAGAAAACACAATGATCGTCGATCTGCTGCGAAACGACCTGGGCCGCGTATGCGAATTCGGCACAGTTAGGGTCGAGAAACTCTGCGACCTTGAAGAACATCCGACGCTCTTTCATCTTGTGTCGACGATCAGCGGCGATCTGCGCGCGGGAGCAAAATTCTCCGATATCTTGCGAGCGGTTTTCCCATGCGGCTCGATAACCGGCGCTCCAAAGATCAGCACCATGAAGATCATCGACCGGATAGAAGCCGCAGATCGCGGACTCTCGATGGGTGCGATAGGTTACTACGTTCCTGAGTCCTGGAACACAGATCTCGCGATCTATGATCTATCAGTCGCAATTCGCACGATGGTAATTCGTGGGCATATCGCAACATTCAACGTCGGTGGCGGAATCACGATCGACAGTGATCCAGATGCGGAGTATGACGAGACGCTTCTAAAATCTAAGGCTCTATTACGCGCTCTTACTCAATAGGGGAACAATTCCGGCCGTGCGGTGTCTAACCTTTTAAAAAAGGAGATGCCAACATGTCAAAACCAACAATCAATGTCACCCCGCTCATCGATGTTCTACTTGTTTTGCTGATCATTTTCATGGTCGTGGCACCGCTGAAGCCAAGTGGTTTTAAGGCGCGGGTACCGTCGGAGCCGACAAAAATAGAGGGCATCGACAACCACCCCGACACTCTCGTCGTCAACCTAGCTCACGATCATTCATTAACGTGTAAACCTCCCTTCGTTAGTGCCATTTAGGAATACACATTTCCGGTGTTATGTTTTGTGAGATATTCGCTTGGCGGCATGTCGCCAAGCGAATCGTGCGGGCGATGGTGGTTGTATATTTCCAG
>JBJXFZ010000061.1:0-2771 GCA_046154245.1 Pyrinomonadaceae bacterium | reverse complement strand
GCAATATCTCTCATACGACTATGTTCCCGCGCCGAATTCGATATACAAAGGTATCTCCAAGCTCCCTGCTGCTCATATAATGGTCGTCGAAAACGGTGAGGTGAGGACACGACGGTATTGGAACATGAGCTGGTCAACTGCAAGCTCCCCTCCTTACGCGAGGAGGGAGGTAGACGCCGCTGTGGGCGGACGGGGTGGTTCTCTCTTGCCTGACGTAATAATGTACCCAACCGGCGGCGGCACCGGACTGATCGGAATGTGGAAGGCGTTCGACGAGATGCAACAAATGGGCTGGATCGGCGCGAAACGCCCGCGAATGATCAGCGTGCAATCGACGACGTGTGCGCCAATAGTTCGCGCGTTTGAAAAAGGCGAGAGATTCGCCGACGAATTTGAAAACGCAGCGACCGTGGCGTCGGGTCTTCGCGTGCCAAAGGCGATCGGCGACTTTCTTATCCTCGATGCATTGCGTGCGTCCGGCGGCACTGCGATCGCCGTCACCGACGACGAACTCGTCGCCGCTGTCGGCGAGATCGGAGCCGCGACCGGAATATTCTGCGCTCCCGAGGGCGCCGCGTGCCTGCCTGCTTTACGCAAACTTATCGACAAAAACCTCGTCCACGAAGGCGAATCGGTCGTTCTTTTCAACACCGGCTCAGGTGTCAAATATCTGGAAGCACTTGATTGACTCTGTGATAAACTAACCTCACAAACAAACAAAAAGAAGGAGGTCACAAGCGATGAAATATTTTGGTTCTGGACTCAGGTTTAGATTCAAGAGAACTGCGGCTACGTTTTTTTTGTGCCTTTCTTTGGTGTTCCCTTGCTTCGCCGCGTTGACGCTCGACCCGACCTTCGACGGCGACGGAAAATTGACGATCGCAGTTCCTGATTCGAATCAACAATTCACATCACAAGCGTTTAGGGTTTTCGTGCAGCCATCGGGGCGAATCCTTGTCGGCGGTACCTTTACAAGAAGGACAGCCGACGGCCATTTAACCGGCATTGCGTGGACTGGATTAACATCGGGTGGAGGCCTCGATCCCGCCTTCGACTTCGAAGGAATAGTCGAAGATTGGCGATCCGACGGCTCCATGTCCTTAAACGATGCGGTGATGTATCCGGATGGAACTACTTTGCGACTATCGGGACTCTTTAGACTTCCAGTTGGGTCGCGCCAGATTTCGACAGTCCGCCTTACGCCAGATGGAGTTATCGACGGTGTCTTTGGTCAGAACGCAGCGACAAACCTTGCTCCATGCGGCGGATTTTGCACGACGTCTGCGATCCAGATCGCGGCGAGGGGCGACGGTAAAGTGTTAGCTTTTATAGTCGACCAGGGATATTTTCTTTATCGATTGAATTCGAACGGCACTCGCGATACGACGTTCGGCTCGAACGGCATTGTCGAACTTACCTTTAACAAATTTTCGGTGACGAATTTTGTCGAAATGGTCCCGCTCAGCGATGGCAAAACCCTACTTGTCGGCGGCATTCCCGGCGGGAACGAATTTTTCCTAGCACGACTGACCGAGTCGGGAAATTGGGACAAATTGTTTGGCCGCGCAGGATTTCTGCGTGTGCGTTTTGGTGATGGGCTAACGGGCAGTGTTGCAAAGGCATTGCTTCAGCCGGACGGAAAGATACTTCTCAGCGGGGCCGTTACAAGTGGAGATTCGGATGCGTGGCTCGCGCGGTTTAGATCGAACGGCAGGCCCGACACCACTTTTGGCAACAACGGTGTCGTTATTAACGATTTCGCTCCTGCCGCCACCGACGTGGCTACTTCGATCGCTCTCTCACCCGACGGCAAGATACGTCTTGCCGGTTATCTCGGTTCGCCAGCGAACTTTCTTGTAGCGCGGCTCTCCGCGAACGGCTCATTCGAAGAGAGCACGACGTTCCCGTTCACCGCAAATGAATACGCCGAGGCCGCTGATGTGGCGTTGCAAGCCGATGGCAAGATCGTAGTTGTCGGCCGGACAAAGCACCCAAACCCAGCGACGACAACGGGCAGTGTTTTTGCCGTCGCGCGTCTGACCGAATAGCACGAAAGTCGTAATCACAGGTAATTTCTGTTAAACTTCAAGGCGGCTTAGCTTGTCTAAGCCAATGAATTATTATGTTCAGCGATAATTTTAGACGCGGAGAAGGAAGCACAAAGGGCATGGCCGGATCGAAGGTAATGTCGAAGGCGGCCGATCTCGGTTGGAAGGCGTTTCAGGCCTTGAATTCACTGGTTCCCGAGGGTGAGTCGATCACGCCGAAGTGGGCGGCAGAACCGCTTTTGAAATCCTACGAGCGCACGGCGCCGCCGCTTGGTTTTCCGCGTGAGACTGACAGCCTTTGCCCGACGTGCGTTAAGAATGTTCGCAACGGCGTGATCTCGGGCGACATTCCACTCGAAATCTTAAAAGATTCGCATCCCGGCGAGATCAAGGCGCAGATCGTAGAGGAAAACGGACAGGTTCTGATGCGAAAGACGTGTCCGACCCACGGTGAGTTTGTCGATGTTCTCGCCACAGACGCACATTTTCTCAACCGCATCGAATCGTTGTTCTACGGACGCGATTTTAAAGCGGCTGAGGACAAGCACGTTCATCACCACGGGACTTCGGACATTAAATTTGGCCGCGGAGCGGTGCTTACCGTCGATCTGACGAACCGCTGCAACATGATGTGCAATCCGTGCTTTATGGACGCAAATCAGGTTGGTTATGTCCACGAACCGACGTTCGAGGATACGAAAGAGATCCTCGATAGGGCCGTTT
>JBJXFZ010000045.1:0-12886 GCA_046154245.1 Pyrinomonadaceae bacterium | reverse complement strand
AGTCGAGATTGCTTACGGGCATTTTGACCGGCACCGAGAGGTGGAACGGATGTGGTGACACGCCGTTCGAGGACGGAAGGAGCGGAAAGCCGCCGTCTGGTACGCTCGAAGCCGAAGCCGAAAGGCTTGGCGCCGATGGATTGGCAAATCGCATCGGAGTTGCTCGGATAAAAACGAGTAACGCCCAATTGGAGATGATCAGCCAAACGGGTGCAACGCCGCTCACAGATCTTCGGATCGGTGAGCCTCGTTGCCGGGAACGTAACCGGCGGTGGAGGAAAAGCCACCAAACAAAAACCTAACGGCACCGGCGAGAGAGACGTCAACGTGAAACGCAAGTGGATCGGGTGCTGACCGGAGAAGAAGCTACCCGCTAGAAGCATCTTCGGAATACAAAAACGGCGACTCGAACGTGTACATGCGAGAGTCGCCAACCTTTAAGAGCACTTCGGTGCTCGCTGAAGGAATAACAAAAGCGTCGTGTCGAGCAATCGAAGCGACGCTTTTGTTTTATCCAAAGTAAGGCGATAAAAACGGGTTTTTGCCACGGAGATCACAGAGTTCTCGGAGAAGATCGTTTTGTTCCTCCACGCACCATTTTTACTCCACCATTGATTATTAGTGACCCTTTTGAAAAGGGTCATTTATCGATAAGATGACCTCGGCCTTTGAGACGTCGACGAGTTTTTCTGAGATATTACTTCGACTATTACCTCAACTATCTCAAGTTCCTCTCCAATGACCGATTCCCCGTAACTCGAATTCGTGGCAAAGTGCCATTGCATCGATCGAACTCAAACAAGCGGGGTTACTTTCTGAGTTAAAGGCCATTTCTCAGTGTTCTCTGTGCACTCGGTGGCTAGATTCCGCTATAGCATTATCCCGGGTCTATTCGTATCGAAGAGCGTCGATGGGATTGAGCCTCGCCGCCTTCCACGCCGGCAGCAGTCCGAAAACAACGCCCAGACCAACCGAGACACAAAATCCGACGATCGGCGCCCAGAGCGGAATATACGTCGGCAAAATCATCTGTATCAAGAGCGAAAGGAGAACGCCGATCACGATCCCCAGCACGCCGCCGAGACCTGTCAGCGTCGCCGCCTCGATCAAAAACTGCGTAACGATGTCGATGCTGCGTGCGCCGATCGCCTTTCGCACACCGATCTCTTTCGTCCGTTCGGTGACCGAGACGAGCATTACATTCATCACGCCGATGCCGCCGATCAGCAGGCCAACACTCGAGATCGCGACCATAAGGATGAAAATTCCGCTCGTGATCGCACCGAACTGCTGGATGATCTGATCCGACGTCTGCACACCAAAGTTGTTCGGCTTATCGGACGCTACTTTTCGCGTACGACGCAGAATATTCTTGACCTCGTCGAGCGCGTCGTTCATCTTGCCGGGCCTCGCGGTGGCCATAATAAAGCAATCCTCGTTCGCCGGGTAAAGCTGTTTTATGGTCTTAAACGGGAGATAGACGGCCTTGTTTTCGTTATTCGGGTCATCGGCTCCGATAAGGAAGATCTCGCGCTCCTTTAACACGCCAATGACACGGTAGTTGCGGCCCTCGATCTGAATGTCCTGATCGATCGCGTTCGAATACGGAAATAAAGTGTTCGCGACATCGACGCCGATCACAGCAACCGTGCCGCGTTCTGCTTCTTCATTAGCGGTAAAGTAACGCCCCTCGGCCAGGTTGGTCACGCCCATCTGAAAATAATCGGACGCCGCGCCTTGGACCGTCGCGTTCGTCATCTCTATCTCTTTGTTGCGAACATTTACTCGCTCGGTAAACGGCCCGGCGATAAAATCGACCGGCGACATAAACGGCGAAACGTATTCGCAATTGACGCACTCGGTGCGAATAGCGTTGGCGTCCTCCTCGGTAAGAGGCGGCCGCGTACGCTCCTCCATCGACGGGTTAAAGTTGAAGCCGGGATCGAATTTGAAGGCGTAGATCGAGTTCGTGCCAAAGGACTCGATCTCCTTCGAGACGCGCGAGTCAATGCCCGATACGAATGCCGCAATGACGATAACCGTCACCGTACCGACCACAACGCCGAGGATCGTGAGAAACGAGCGCAGCTTGTGCTGTCGCAGCGTGTCGAACGCCATCAGCAAATTCTCGTAAAAGCCTGAGTGGACAAATCTCATACTCCCTAATCGGCTCGCAATGCCTCTATCGGGTCAAGCTTCGCGGCTTTCCACGCCGGATAAACACCAGAAACCAGCCCAACACCGCTTGAAACAAACAACGCAATTGCCGTCCAAATTAGCGGCAGTGCGGTCGGCACGGAAAGCGCAACGGCGACAAGTTTTGCTATTACGTACGCGATCAGTACGCCGACCGAACCGCCGATCAGCGCCAGCGCCGTCGATTCGGCAAGGAACTGTTTCAACACATCGCCCTTCTTCGCACCGATGCTCTTGCGAATACCGATCTCCTTCGTTCGCTCGGTAACGCTCACAAGCATGATATTCATGATCACAATGCCGCCGACGACCAGCGAGATGGACGTAACGCCGATCGCTGCTATCTGGATCGTGCCAAATATCGCGTCGCGCAATTCGTTTATAGCCTCCGGCGTAACGATACCAAAATTATCCTTTTCTGCAGGTTCGAGCTTGCGCCGAACGCGCATCAACGTTCGAGCCTCATCGAGTGCCTCGTCGTAGGTTTCGGGACTCGTCGAGGTAACCGAGATCGAGATTGACCGCCGCACTCCGTAGATCGACAGAAATGTCGAAAGCGGGATCGAAACGTACATGTCCCGCGACTGGCCAAACGCCGAACCAAGCTCCGTGCCTACGCCGATAACTTGAAACGGGCGACCGTCGATCTTGATCGACTGCCCGATCGGATCGCTCGATGAAAATAGTTTCTCCGCGGTTTCAATACCGATAAAGCAAACGGGCTTTCGCGTTTCTTCTTCGGCGTTGATGAAGTAGCGCCCGCGCCCGGCCTCGATCTTTTCGATATCCGCAATGTTCGGTGTTGTAGCTTTGAGCTGAACATTCATCAGCGACTTTTGGCCAAACTTGATGTCGGCCATCGACATCGATTTTCCGCCCGCGTCTCGGATGTTCCCGCCGTGACTCTTGAGCGCCCGCATATCGTCAAGCGTCACGTCCTTGTTCCGACGCCGTGCGGCATTCAAAACCTCGACGCTCGAGTAGTCTTCGATCGAATACCGCTGCACGCTGAAGGCGTTCGTGCCAATATTTGCGATCTTTTCGTCAACGTAGGCGTTGAAACCCTCGATCAGCGACACGACGACGATCACCGTCGCGACACCGAATATCACGCCGAGCAGCGTCAAAAACGAGCGCAGCTTGTGCGACCAGATCGAATCAAGGGCTAACTTTATCGCCTCGACAAACGGCATACCTAAACATTACCAATTTATCAATTACGGACGCCAATCGCTCGTTGTTTCGCAACCATCGACAAAACGCGGGTATAAAACGAGCGTGCTACAATCTAGCTTCGATGTTTATTGATCGTGTCAAGATTCGGGTAAAGGCCGGTGACGGTGGTAACGGCGTCACGGCGTTTCGGCGCGAGAAATTTGTGCCGCGTGGCGGGCCCTCGGGCGGCGACGGCGGCGTAGGCGGCAGTGTCTGGCTCGAGTCTGACGAGGGGTTGAACACGCTTTTGCATCTTCGCTACAACCCCGAGCACAAGGCCGAGCGTGGTCGCCATGGCGAAGGTTCAAATCGCTATGGCAAGGACGGCGCCGATGCAATTGTAAAGATTCCGGTTGGCACGCAGGTGTTCGATGCGGCGACAAATGAGCTTCTTTACGATTTCACCGAGGCCGGACAGCGGTTTCGTGCGGCGAAGGGAGGCAAGGGCGGCTGGGGCAACGCGCATTTTGCCACGCCGACAAAACAGGCCCCAAAATATCATTATGACGGCCGCCCGGGCGAAGAACGCGAACTACAGCTCGAGTTAAAGCTGATCGCCGATGTCGGCCTTGTCGGCTTTCCAAATGCCGGCAAGTCGACATTGATATCCGTCATTTCGGCAGCAAAACCCAAGATTGCGGATTATCCGTTCACGACGCTCGAACCGAATCTCGGTGTTGTCGATATGGGCGATTATCGAACATTCGTCGTCGCCGACATCCCCGGCCTTATCGAGGGAGCATCTGAGGGTGCGGGTTTGGGCGACAGGTTCCTGCGGCACGTCGAACGCACAAAACTGATCCTTCATCTTGTAGACATCAGTTCCCTCTCAAACCGCGACCCAGTTTCGGATTATGAGATCATAAATCGTGAATTGGCGAATTACGATAGCGCACTTGCCGCCCGTCCGCAGATCGTTGTCGCGACAAAACTCGATGCGTTGGACGAACCCGAGCGTTTAGAAGCCCTAAGAAAACAAGCAAAGAAAGACCGGCGGCAGTTTTTTGAGATCTCGTCGGTTACAAACGTTGGAGTTAAGAATCTCGTCAATGCCGTTTCCGAGTGGCTGAAACATTCTGCAGAAAACACGGAGGTCATTGAGAAACTGGAAATCAGTTGATTTCGGCTCGGCGGTCTGTGTGCTCGCTGGGGCAAAATTAGGCTCAAATGAAAAGAATCGCATTTTACGGCGGAAGCTTTGATCCCGTGCATAACGCTCATATGGCGCTCGCTCGCTCGGTCGTCGATTTGTTTGAGTTGGATGAATTCGTCTTTATTCCCGCCTTTCACGCCCCACACAAGATTCGCCTGAGGCCGACGTCGGCCTATGACCGCTATGCAATGCTGTGTTTGACAAGCGCAAACGACCCGAACCTTCGCGTCTCAAAGATCGAGCTCGAAGTGCCGGAAAAGCCGTATTCCGTTGAGACTCTTGCGCGACTTAAAGCGGAGTTTCCGGACGATAGGGTATTCTTTGTAATTGGTGCCGACTCATGGATGGATATAAGAACCTGGCGTGAATGGCAAACTCTGCTATTGATGACAAACGTCATTGTGATGACTCGCCCGGGTTACGAGATCGGCTTTGACCATGTTACCGACGAGATGCGGAACCGGATCGTCGATCTGCGCGGGGGCGATGCCAAAGGTAGAACACAGACGCCCGAGGACCGAATCTTTATCACCGACGCGGTTAATCTAGAGATTTCGGCGACGGAAATTCGTCGCAAGATCAGAGAGGCAGACGCCTCGTGGCTCGACGATGTGCCGCAGGAAGTTGCAAATTACATCGAAAAATATCAGATTTATAACTAGATGGAAGAAACTCAGGAACGCATCCTTAAACGCGACGCAGTTAAAATCGAAATCTCCGAAACGCCCACACCATTCCTAGAACTCGATGCGGAAGTACAATTAGCGATACATTGCGCGGCTGATAAAAAGGCGTTCGATATCGTCGCCCTCGACCTTAGAGAGATCGCTAGTTTTGCAGAGATCTTTGTGATCGCGACCGGTGCGAATCAACGACAGGTCCAGGCGATCGCGGATGAGATCACAGAGCAGTTAAAGAAGCAGCTTAAGACTCGTCCCGTGAGAGTCGAAGGTTACAGCTCGGCCGAGTGGATACTCGTCGATTACGGCGATTTTATTGTTCATATTTTTAGCAAAGACGCTCGCGAGTTTTACGACCTTGAACGCCTGTGGCGCGATGCTCGCCGAGTGGAACTCCCCGCCAGCTTGTAATGAAATTCAGCTTCGTTTGGGTCGGCAAAACTCGCGACAGGAATTGGCGGGCGCTGCAGGACGATTACTTAAAACGCCTGTCGCATTTCGTAAAATGCGAGATCGTCGAGATTCGTGACGGGGCCGGCAACTCGCCAGCCGAAACAGAGGGCAACCAGATTCTCGAAAAATTGAATCATAACGCTTTTGTCTGTTTGCTCGACGTTGGCGGTAAAAGCGTCACTTCCGACGATATGGCCACTCACGTGGAGAAATGGCAGAACATCGGGCTAAAGGAAATCGCCTTTATTATTGGGGGCGCGACCGGTGTATCGGCTGAGGTTGCGGCACGGGCGGACTTTAAGGTATCCTTGTCGTTTCTCACATTTACGCACGAAATGGCCCGCGTCGTGCTGATCGAGCAACTATATAGGGCTTTTACGATTATTAATAGGTTCCCGTATCACAAATGAGCAAATTGAGTGCAAAAAGCGCAAAAGAGATAAGAGAAAAACTCATGCAAGAGCGTGAGGTTATCGTCAAAAAACTTAATGGCAACGACTTGTCGATCGACGAGGCGGAAACTCCGGATCCGGTCGATCTTGCGGTGCGAAATTATTCCAAGAACGTGATGCTCGCGGTTTCGGAGAATGAAAGCAAGCAGTTGGCCCTTATTGACGAAGCGATCTTGCGTATCAAAGATAAGGAATACGGCCTTTGCCAGAATTGTGAGAAACAGATCAATGCGAAACGCCTCGCGGCGATTCCCTGGGCCCGCTATTGTATAGATTGTCAAGAACTTGTCGAGCAAGGACTTTTGGACGAAGAGTAGATTCGTGCTTTCCCACGTTATCGACCCACTTCTTTCGCTAGTTTATCCGCAAGAATGCAGCGTTTGTCATCGAAGCGTAGACGAACGAAAGTACGGCAGCGCGTGTGCTCTCTGTTGGAACGCGACACGAATATTTCAAGGTACGGAATTGACTTGCGGTAAATGCGGAGCATATTTCGACGAAAAGGCCGCCCCGGTACAAACGTTCTGTCGAAAATGTGACGACTATTTTTTTGATAAGGCAATCGCCCTGGGCGTCTACGAAAAGGCCCTGGCGGCCGCAGTCATCGCCCTTAAGAACTCACCACATCTTCCCACCCGAGTAACAAAGTTGATACAAGACCGCTCGTTTGAATTTGACGGTATCGATCTGATAATTCCGATCCCGCTTTCAAAAGCGAGGAGAATCGAACGCGGATATAATCAGGCTGAGGTTGTCGCACGAGAAATTGGAGCGATAACCGGCAAGCCCGTAGATCCACATAGTCTCGTGCGCCATCTTCAGACGCCCATCCATCGCATGGGAATGGACCAGAGGGCTCGCGAACTCAGCGTTCGCAATGCTTTTACGGTAAAAAGGCCGAGGCTAATAGAAGATAAGAGCGTATTACTCGTCGACGATGTACTCACTTCAGGAGCAACGGCTTCGTTCTGTGCAAAGACCCTTAAGAAAAACGGCGCGCGCCAGGTAGTTGCTTTTACCTTAGCCCGCGCCGTAATGCGCTAAATCACAAAAGTGTTTATGGCGTGTCGAAACTCGGCGAAGCCAAGTCACCCGTCAGTCCCCACTGGATGAAAGCATTCCCGCCAGTACTGCGTGACAAATACCAGACTCCGTTCGACGGCCTAAAGACGGCTATATCGTCCCTACCGTCAGCGTCATAATCGCCAACAACCGGAACATCTGTATTAACACCCCACTGGAACGCAGCAAAGCCGCTCGTGCTACGTTGTAAATACCAGATGCCTGTCGATGGACGGTAAACGGCTTGATCGGCTCTTCCGTCTCCATCGAAATCGCCGGGTGTTGCAACGTCACCGTTCAAACCAAAACCAACAACACTGTAACCGCCGTTGATACTACTCAACCGATGCCAGGTCCCGTCTGATGGACGGTAAACAGCTACGTCATATTTTCCGTCGCCGTCGTAATCAGCCGCGGTGGGGACGTCAGTTGAAATGCCGAACGGAACCGCAAGAAAGTTGCTTGGAGAACTCGATCGGCGAATCCACCAGAAGCCGGTTGACGGGCGATAGATCGCAAGGTCAGCTCTTGCGTCACCATCATAGTCGCCATGGGTTGGAATATCGCCACTCGACCCGAACTGCACGACGCCCACCGTGCTGTCACTACTTCGAATGTAATACCAAACATTATTCGACGGCCTATAAACGGCTACATCAGTAATGTTGTCACCGTCGTAGTCCTCAGGCACGGGGACGTCACCGGACAAACCCCACTGCAATGAACGCACCGAATTGTTTGAGCTATTCAAGATATACCAAACGCCATTCGACGGCCTAAAAACCGAGACATCGGTTCGCAGATCACCGTCAAAATCGGCCGAGGACTTTGCCCGGACTATCCTTTCGACCGTGCCACCCTGGCCAACCACGTAAAGTTCGCCTTCGTCGTCTTCGCCAAACGACGTGATGTTGCGAGGCGTAACGAGTAAAGCACTTGTGTTCGAACCATTGACAAAGATCTCGCCCGTGCAGTAATCGGCGTAAACGTAGGTTCCGAGAGGAAACGTATTCCGCGCCCCGCGATAGACGTAGCCGCCCGTGACCGAGCAACGCCCGCCCGAATGACTGTATTGATAGACCGGCGGAGTGTGAGTTATCGGATTTGTGCCGCCCGCGCACGAATTCGGGTCCAGATTCGTGCAATTATTTCCTTCGTAAACGCGCCAACCGTAATTCGCCCCCCGCGTGATATCACTAATTTCTTCTATAGCATTTTGTCCTACATCGCCGGCCCAAAGCTGATTTGTGCCGCCGCGATCGAACGACCACCGCCACGGGTTGCGCAAACCGATGGCGTAGATCTCGTCGGCACCGGCGATGCCGACATAAGGGTTGTCGGGCGGATTCGTATACGCCGGATTCGGCGCCGGATCGGCCGTGCTTGGCGTGATTCGCAGCATCTTCCCCAATAGATCATTAATATTCTGCGATCGAGAACCTGGATCGTTGGCCGAACCGCCGTCGCCCATGCCGATATACAGGTTATGCACGCCGTTGTCGGTGCGGAAATCGATCATTCCGCCGTTATGATTTGAAAAGGGCTGCGGGATGGTCAACAAAATGACCTCGGTGTTAATGTCGCCCTGCGTGTTGCTATTGATCGCTTTGTATCGCGCAACGATAGTCGCTCCATCGCTTAAGCGCGTGTAGTTGACGAAGAAATAGCTGTTTGTTTCAAAATCTGGGTGAAACGTCAGCCCCAAGAGTCCGCGCTCGTTTCCGCTTGAACTGACCTTCGAGGTCAAATTGATAAAATCGGCCGGCGTCGTCGATCCCGGTTGAACGACTCTGATCAAACCCCTTTGTTGGACAACAAAGAGCCGTCCGGTGCCGTCCTTTGAGCTGGTGACCAAAACTGGCAAACTCAGGCCGGTCAAATACGACTGTAGACGGATCGTCAAAGGCGCGGGTACGCCCTGTGCTGACAAATCAGTTATAGAAAGTGCAACAGAAACGAGTAGAACGGTAAATATTATGAACTTTTTCATTATTTCTCCCTGAAAAATTGTATCTGGACGACCGAAAATTGAGGGGTTGAAACTGGTTTAAACTCTACAATGATTCTAACCGTTGGCAATGTAAAAATGCAAGACACTCATAAACGGTATCGCACGTTACGTTTGCGAAGTTCAGCGTCCTGATCATCGACGTTCTGAAGCCGCATTGTGATGTCTGCTGTCATCGTAAGATCTGCTCGCTCACCGTTTGCTATGTGACGGAATCCGGCTGCGGCTATCATCGCAGCGTTGTCGGTCGAAAGATGTTTTGATGGAAAATAGACCGGAATGCCCAGTTTGTTTGCCGCAGTTTCCGCTGCCTCGCGCAGGGC
Source organism: Pyrinomonadaceae bacterium (assembly GCA_046154245.1). Taxonomy (GTDB): domain Bacteria; phylum Acidobacteriota; class Blastocatellia; order Pyrinomonadales; family Pyrinomonadaceae; genus OLB17. Next base: position 3,344 of record JBJXFZ010000045.1, on the reverse strand, counting down.
GAGATTACACGCGACACCGCCGGCCACGATCAACGTTTTCGGCTGCAGTTCCACCGCAAGCTTTTCCATCGTGCTCATGAGCGCATGAACGACCGCCTTTTGAAAGCTCGCGGAAAGATCTTTTATCGCCTGCGACGGTTCTCTGGCATTACTCACCGCCTCGATGTTGTTTTCTCGCACGTATCTCGCAACCGCTGTCTTTAGGCCGCTAAAGCTAAGGTCGGGCTTTCCGTCCGAGATCTTTGCCTGCGGAAATTTTACTTTACTCGCATCGCCCTCACGTGCGATCTTCTCGATAACCGGGCCGCCCGGATAACCGAGACCGAGCAACTTCGCAACCTTGTCAAACGCCTCGCCCGCGGCATCATCGCGTGTTCGCGAAACAACTTTGTACGAGCCTTCTTCCGAAATAGAAAAAATATTCGTGTGACCACCAGAGACGATCAAGGCGAGCGCGGGATACTGGACGGGCGGATTTTCAAACACGACCGAGTAAACGTGGCCCTCAATATGATTAACGCCAACCAAGGGAATCTCGAGCGAATACGCCAGCGCCTTTGCGTAGCAAACACCGACAAGCAGCGAGCCGATCAGCCCGGGACCTTGGGTAACAGCGATTGCGTCAATGTCAGACAATATCACGCTCGCCTGCTCTAACGCTTCGTTTACAATCGGCTCGATCTTCTCCAGATGCTCGCGCGACGCAAGCTCCGGCACGACGCCACCCCAAGGGCGATGCAGGTCGATCTGCGACGCTATTACCGACGACAATATTTCGCGCCCATCACGAACAACGGCAGCGGCGGTTTCGTCACATGAGCTTTCGATCCCCAAAATGAGCACGCGTTTAGGTTATCAAACACCTGCGCAAAAAGAATGCGTCGTGGCGTTTTTTCGGCGCCAACCGTAGAATAGCGTCAATGGATACGCACGGCGTCACGGCAATGTTGGTAGAGCTCTCAAACGGCAAGCGCGACCGTTTGGACGATCTGTTGCCGCTGATCTATGACGAATTAAAGCGGCTCGCCGCTAACTACCTTCGCCGCGAACGCCCCGATCACACGCTTCAGCCGACCGCTCTCGTCAACGAAGCCTATCTCAAAATGGTCGATATCACGCAGGTTTCGTGGCAGAATAAGGCACATTTCATCGGTGTCGCGGCAAACCAGATGCGCCGCATCCTGGTTGACCACGCCCGAAACCACAACGCTCAAAAACGCGGGGGCGAATTTCACATCCTCACTCTCAACGAAGAGATCGACAAAGCGGACGAACAATCTACGGAGCTTGTGGAACTCGATGACGCTCTCAACGAACTCGCCAAAATGGATCCGACAAAAGCAAAGATCGTCGAGCTCCGCTACTTTGGCGGCCTGACTATGGACGAGGTTGCTGAGGTGCTTGAGGTCTCAACCATAACGGTCAAACGTCACTGGAAGATGACAAAGGCGTGGCTCTACGGGCGCCTCGCAAAAAGCAGCTGATACTTTTCTGTTAGCAGTTTCGCCTTATCAACCGACGGACATTCGAGTCCGGACTTATCAACTAAGGAGAAACTGTCATGATCAATCACATTTCATTTGGAGTTAACAATCCCGAAAAGGTCGCAAACGTTATCGCCGAACTCTGGGGCGGCGTTGCAATGCCCTTCCCGCCGAGTCCGGGCGGCTATGCCGCGTTTGCCGACGACGACCGAGGTACGATGGTCGAGCTTGTGCCGCTCGACGTTCACGTGATCCCCGGGACTGGGTACCCCGACGAAGCGACATTTACAAAAGAAACGCCGACCGACGATTACGAAGGGACGTTCGTCGCGGGCAATGAGTCCTCGTTGTTCGGGTCGGTGCATTTGAACATAAATTCGCCGCTCGACGAAGAGTCGATAAAGGCGATCGCAAAACGCGAAGGCTGGCGGTGCTTTACCGCAAATCGGGGTGGCGGTTTGTTTCAGCTCATCGAAGTATGGGTAGAGAACCGGTTCATGGTCGAGGTTAACACGCCCGAAATGACCGAGGTGTATCAAAAGATTGCGACCCCGGAAAGCTGGGCTCATTTCATCGAACAGCCGCTGCCGCCGAAGTACGCGAAAAATTACCAAGGCGTAATCGCCTGAAAGAGGCTATACGTAGTTAGTTTTTCTTGATCGTGCATCCGCACGATCTTTTTTTGTCCGGTGATACTTTTTTGCCCGGTCGAACGCCTTACAAACCGAAGGCGAATGTCGCCGACTAAATCCAAAGGAGCAAATTTATGAAACGCACTACATTGATAGTACTCGCAGCATTACTCACCTTGGCGACGACCGCGTTCGCCGACGTAAGAATCAAATCGCGCCAAACAACGAGCGGTCAAACAACCGAAAACACCACATACATTAAGGGGAAACGCAGCCGTACAGAGATGATGAACGGGATGTTGGTCACGATCACGATGTGCGATCTCGGCCGCGATCTGCAGCTAAATCCGCAGACAAAGACTTACATGGTCAACGTTTACGACGACGGCTCGGTCGGCGAACCGACGCCGGTAAACACCGGCGGAAAGCCATTGCCCGTGACAAAGGGCGGCACGATGTACGTCACAACGACGATCAAAGACACCGGTGAGCGGCGGCAGATGTTCGGCTTTACGGCGCGGCATATCATCCAGACAGTTGAGACTGAGTCATCGTCCGACTCGTGCACCCCGACAAAATCGAAGATGGAAATGGACATGTGGGTCATCGACGCCGAATTCGGTATCGCGTGCTCACAAAACGGTGGCTATCGCCAATACGGCGAAGGAAAGAGCGGCGGTTGCCGCGATAAGGTCGTGGCGAAAACCCTCGGCTCTGCTAAATCCGGTTATCCGCTGATCCAGAAGATGACGACGTTCGACCCGAACGGAAAGCCGAGCTACACGATGACACAGGAGGTCGTCGAATTATCAAAAGCGACGCTCGATCAATCGTTGTTCGAGGCCCCGTCAGACTATCGCGAGGTAAAGGATGCTGCACAGATGTACGGCGGCTCATCGGGAATGTATTACGCAGGCGACGGCGGTTCTAACAACGGAAACGGAAGCGGCTCGAGCAATTCGTCATCAGGCTTGGGGTCGAATATTCAGAACGCGGCCACCAAAACCAAAGATTCGCCGGCTGCCGTCGGAGCCAAAACGCCCGGCACAGTCCGCATCGGCGTCGCCGTCAAGACGACTGCTGTTGGCGAAGGGATAACGGCAAACGACCTTTCGGCGGCCGTTCAAAACACACTCGGCGAATACCTAAAAGGCACAAATGTCGAGATCGTCCCGCTTGAGGCAAAACTCGCTGCGGCACAGGCAAACGAAGCCAAGCAGAAAGAGTG
>JBJXFZ010000024.1:0-10411 GCA_046154245.1 Pyrinomonadaceae bacterium | reverse complement strand
AAGCACACTTAACGTTGGAATTATCAGGCCAATCCATGCAAAAAAGCAACCTAAAAGCGTTGCGGCGACCGCCCGCCAATTCCATCCGCCATATTCTCCGTCGCTGCGGTAAAGGTCGGCGAGATTTAATTGTTTTTTGCGTACCAGCCAATAGTCCGCGATGAGCACGCCGGCGATCGAGCCAAGACCGCCGCTGTAACCGACGAGCCAGCCGAAGATGTAGCCGCTCGGATCGGCGAGCAACTTCCACGGCATCATAAGAATTCCCACGATGCCGGTGATCAGGCCGCCGGTACGAAATGAAATCAACTTTGGAAAGGCGTTCGCAAAATCGTTTGCAGGCGAGACAACGTTGGCAGCAATGTTGACCGAGAGCGTCGCCACGACAACGGTGAACATCGAGATCGCGACGACGACCGGCTGCGAGAATTGCCCGACAAGTTTTACCGGATCCCACGCGTCGGCTTTGTTCATGTCGGGAAAGACGATCAGCGCCGCCGACGTGATCAAAATTCCCATCGCGGCAAACAAGGTCATCGTCGTCGGCAGAGCAACGGTCTGCCCGATCACCTGTTCCTTTTGACTCTTACCAAACCGTGTAAAATCTGGCATGTTCAAACTGAGCGTCGCCCAAAAACCGATCATCGCCGTCAGACTCGGGATGAATATCGGCCAGAATTCGCCAAAAGTATTGAATTTCCCCGGTTCGTTCAATAAAAATCCGACACCGCCGGCTTTGTAAAGAATCCAGCCTAGCAAGATCGCGGTCATTACTAGGACATAAGGAGCGGCCCAGTTTTCGACGATGCGGAGCAAGTCCATGCCCTTGTAAATGATCGCGATGTTCATCGCCCAAAATATCAGGAACGAGAGCCACTCGGTCGGGTAATGTCCGCCGATCTTATCGCCGAGCAGCGTCGGCCACGACGGAATGATCGACGCGAAAAACGTCTGCAACGCCTGTCCGCCGATCCACGCCTGAATGCCAAACCAACCGCACGCGACAAGCGCACGCATGAGCGCCGGCAGGTTCGAGCCGACAGTTCCATACGCCGCGCGTGCAAACACGGGAAACGGAATGCCATACTTTGTGCCGGGATGTGAATTGAGCAAGATCGGCGCGAGAACGATCGTGTTGCCGAGCAGAATTGTGAGCAGCGCCTGCCACCAGTTCATGCCCGACGAGATCAGCCCCGACGCAAGCATGTAAGTCGGTATGCAGTGCGCCATCGATATCCAAAGCGCCGCGTAATTGTATGTCGTCCAATTGCGTTTCGCGACCGGAACGGGTGCGAGGTCTTCGTTGTACAGCGACGAAGTGCGGATGCTCTCTTCTGCGTCTGCATTGAGCTCAACGCGTCCGTCGTTGTGTTTGATCGTTTCGGTCATTTGAAGAACCCGTTTACATTAGATCGTTTGATATTACTTATTAATTTTTCCCGGCCCCCAGATCGCGCGGCCTGAGAATTTGCCGGTGTGGTCGCCGTCTTTGAGCATCTGCACGCCATTCACAAAAACATCACGGACGCCGACGACAAATTGGTGCGGCTTGTCGAATGTCGCTTTGTCGGCGATCGTCGCGGGATCGAAGATGACGACGTCGGCAAAGTAACCTTTCTTCAAAAGGCCGCGGCGATCGAGTTCGAGGTTTGTCGCGGGCAGCGACGTGAAGCGGCGAATTGCTTCCGCGAGTGAAATAACTTTTTCGTCGCGAACATATTTGCCAAGCAGACGCGCGAAGTTACCATAGGCTCGCGGGTGCGGATTCGATTTTAGAAACACACCTTCGGGCGCGATCGATTCGGCGTCGGAACCGAACGAGACCCACGGCAGCTTGATCTGCTTTTTGATGTTCTCCTCATCCATCAAAAAGTAAACGGTGCCGACGCGCGATTGGTCCTCGACCATCAGGTCGAGAATCGTGTTCTCAGGATCAGTGCCGCGCATCTTCGCGACTTCGCCGAGAGTTTTACCTGTTAGCGGTTTGAGCTTTTCATTGTTAAAGCCGACCAGGATCAAACGGTCAGGCGAACCGGCGGAAAGGTAGAGATTTTCCCAGGCGTCGGTCGGAGTTCGCATCTCTTTGAGAATCTTTTCGCGCGTCGCCGGGTCTTTTATTCGTTTAAAAAGTTCCTGATAACCGCCGTCGAGCGCCCAAGGCGACAGCGATGCGTTGAGGCCGGTCGCACCGGCCGGATAGTTATACATATCGGCGGTGATCTTGAGGCCGCTCTTTCGCGCAGCTTCGACTTTCGCAATGACGGCGTCCATTTTTTTCCAATTGTCACGGCCTGCGGCTTTGAGATGATAGATTTCGGCGGGAATTTTTGCTTCGCGAGAGATGCGGATCAGTTCGTCGACGGCTTCTTCGAGACGATTGCCTTCGCTTCGCATGTGCGAGATGTATTTGCCGCGATACTTTGCTGCGACCTTGCAAAGCTCGATCAGCTCTTCGGTCTTTGCGTAGAACGCCGGTGCGTAGATCAGCGAAGTTCCGATGCCGAGCGCACCGGCGCGCATCTCGCGCTCGACGAGGTCGCGCATTTGCTGCATCTGTTGCGACGTCGGCTGAACGTCAGCTTCGCCAAGCACGTGCATTCGAATCGTCGTCGCACCGATATACGAAGCGACATTCTGCGACACGCCGCGACGTTCGAGATAAGTTAGATATTCGGCGAGCGTCGTCCATTCGATGTTGAATTTCAGATCGGCCTGGTCGGCCTTCATCTGTTTCTTCATCGAGTCGTTGAGCGGCCCCATCGACCAGCCTTCGCCCATGATCTGCGTCGTTACGCCCTGCTTCAACTCGCCAAGCGAGCGGCGATCGACAAGGAACGACTCGGTCGACCACGAGAGCATATTAATAAAACCCGGCGCGACCGCGAGGCCAGTTGCGTCAACGACCGTCTCGGCTTTCGCCTTTGAAAGGTCGCCGACCTTCGCGACCTTGTCGCCGATGATACCGACATCAGCCTTTCGCGGCACGCCGCCCGAACCGTCGTAAACCATACCGCCGCGGATGATCACGTCGAAAGAACCTTGCGAAAAAGCTGGCGTCGACGCGACGAGCAACAGAATCATCTTCAGAACGATGTGTTTCATAACTTAACCTCTTGTTTTTAGCATGTGCAGCAATGCGCTGAGGGCCCGGCATTCTATTGACGCGAAAGACGATACCCCGGCATCTCGTCATTCATGGGCGAGCCGAAGCCGGGCAGCCTCATAGTCCTCACGGATATTATGTCTGTGGAAATTCTACCGCAACTACTGCGCCAAGCCCATTCTTCTCATTAGATCGGTAAATCGCGGATCGGCTCGCAGGCCGTCGTATTCGTAGGCGGTTTTGATAAATCGTAACAGCAGATCGCGTTTGATGAATGCTTGCTCCAGCAGCTCCATCGCCTTGTCGTTTTCACCGAGTTCTGCGTAGATCGCGGCCAGCAGCGCGGGTGAAACATACTCGTTCATATTCTCGAGCCTGGTGAGAATCGCGCGAGCCTCGGCGCGTTTCTCAGGCATCTTGGCATACGTGACCGCGAGGTACACGAGCGGCTGACTGTATTTCTCTTCACCGCCGAGATCTACGATCGCCCGTTTGTAATAGGAAATTGCTTCATTATTGAGTCCTTTGCCGGCGTATGCATAACCCAGCGCAAAGTCCGGGATCTTGCTCGACGGCTCGACGGCCTCGACTTCTCTGTAAGTCTGGAGAGCATCATCAAAACGCCTTGCTTGAACAAGCACCCAAGCTTTGTTTAACAACAACAGCCTCATGCTCAGAGGGTCGCGAATCCGCTGCTCCTCAAACTGCGCAAGAGCTTCGTCCTGTCGGTCGAGTACCGAGAGGAACCATGCATAGTTGTTACGCGCAAAATCCAAATTCGGACTCAGTTCGATCGCGTGCAGGTATTCCCGCTCGGCCTCGGACCAGTTCAACTCGTATTCATAAACCACCGCGCGCATGACACGAGCCTTTGCCAATTCACTGTCCAAGGCAAGCGCCTTCTCGACGGCGGCCTTCACCTTTGGCATTACCTCGGCCGGATCGTCATCACTGATTGCTTTTAGGTAGTAAACCCACGCGGCTTCTGCGTGAGGAAGAGCAAACTCCGGATCGAGCTCGATCGCCTTTTCGAAGTAAGGAAGAGCCCTGTCATGCCCTTCTGGCGTCCCGTCCAAGGCGACAAGGCCATTCAGATAGTAGCGATACGCCTCTGAATTCTCGGTGCTCCTTTGAACAAGACGCTTCGTCTGAGCGTCTGTAAGTTTGATATTCAATTGCTCGGCCGTGTCCTTGGCGATCTCGTTGCGCAAGGTTTCGAACTCGCTTGCCTTTCGCCGATATTCAGCCCCGCTGAGCTGTCGGTCATCTGACGTGTCGACGACATCGACGCGCACGACAATGTCGTCACCGCTTCGCTGCACGCTGCCGGTGACTATGGCACGTGCACCGAGCTGTGACGCAGCATCTTTCACATCGATGTTCGACCCGCGAAATTTAAAACTCGAATTACGGGAGATGACTTTTAACTGTGGTAACTGCGCGAAGCGGTCGATCAAAGCATTGCTCATGCCGTCCGAAACATACTTGAGATTGGCATCACCGGTTATATTCTCAAATGGAAGCACGGCAATCGAATCGATGCGCCCGCTTCTTCCACCATAGAAAAAACCAAAATATGCGCCCACCGAGATCGCCGCGAGCAAAAAGACGCCGAGCACCGGATAAAGCAACTGAGGCGAGAGCCTAGGGTGCACGACGCCCGAATCTCTCGTTGGCCACAACGACGACAGCCGAGTCCGTCGCTTTTGTCCCGCGTTTGTTGACTGATCGACTCCGAGAGTCGAATGAATTCTGTTCCCAAGCGTCGAGTGGATCCGCGCTTCATCTCGCCCGGTAACGTGACCGGCTTTTGCGTCGATCGAGACTTGATCTTTTATCTTTGCGAGATCGGCGCGAAGTTCCTTTGCGGTTTGGTATCTCGCCTCGACGTCTTTTGTAAGCGCCTTTGCGACAACCCAGTCCGCCTCCGGCCCAAGAGAGCGAACGAAGCTTGATATAGTCCGCGGCTCATGCTTCAGCACCGATGCGATGATGTCCGCACGCGACTCGCCTGTGAACGGGCGCGTCCCGGCGAGCATTTCGTAAACGACGACGCCAAGACTCCAAATATCGCTTCTCGCATCTACCTTCTTACCGCGAGCTTGTTCAGGCGACATATACGCGTCGGTGCCCATAATTGAGCCCGGTTCCGTCTTTAACAGCGCTTTTGTCTGGTCTTCCGAGCCAGCCGTCGTTTCGGTTTCTTTTACCTTCGCCAAACCAAAATCGAGAACCTTTATGTAACCGTCGCTGCGGATCATTATGTTCTCGGGCTTAATGTCACGGTGCGTAATGCCGGCATCGTGGGCGGCCGAGAGCGCGGACGCAATCTGGATCGCGATGTCGAGAGCCTGCTGGGCATCGATGTCGCGAATCCTGTCACGGAGCGTTTCGCCATCGACGAACTCGGTCGCAATAAAGTGAACGCCTTCGTCATCGCCGAATTCGTGAACGGTGAGAATATTCGGGTGATTAAGCGCCGACGCGGCCCGCGCCTCGCGCTCAAAACGCCTGAGCCTGTCTTTGTCGCCGATGAGAGCGTCAGGTAGTAGCTTTAGCGCAACTTGTCGGTTAAGCTTCACGTCCTCAGCCAGATAAACCTTGCCCATTCCGCCCTCGCCGATGAGCCGCTCGATTCGATAGTGGCTGATCTCGCGTTTTACAAAATCCGCTTTTTCTTCTTCGGCGCCAAACGCTTCAGCAATCAACATTTCCGGCGAGCTGTCGAGAAACTGCGAATTAAGCTCATCGTAACTGAGCAGCAACTCGATCTCACTGCGGAGCTCGTCGTCATCGCCGCACGAATCGATAATATATTGAGCGCGACTCGCCAGCGGCTGCCCCAACACCGCCCGGTAGATCTCTTCTAGTTGTGTAAATCGGGCTCTATTCATTTGCCTCATCAACCTGATAAACGAAAAATCTCTCAAAAACGGGTCACGGTTCGCTTGAACCCAGACCACCCGAAAAGAAGTTTTCCACGGAGAACACCGAGATCACAGCGAAAGCAAGAGTTTTTTCCCGGTGTTCTCCGAGCTCTCGGTCGCTAAATTTCGCAGACTAATCGCTTGCATCAAGTTCACGCAATAGCCACGCGCGTGCAAAACGCCAATCGCGTTTTACGGTCTCGACTGAGATTCCGAGCGATTCGGCCGCTTCCTCGTTGGTCAATCCGCCGAAAAACTTGAGCTCGACGATGCGGCATTTGCGTTCGTCAAGACTGGCGAGCATTTTCAACGCGTCTTCGAGCGCGACGACCTGTGCCGACTGAGTTGCTGTATCAGCCACGCTGTCGGTCAATGACCTTCGTTCCTGCAAGCCCCCGCGCTTATCGGCGATCTTCGCGCGAGCGTGATCCACCAGAATGTGCCGCATGGCCGTCGCCGCAACAGCAAAAAAGTGCGTACGGTTCTTCCACTCATGCTCGTCACGACCGGCGAGTTTGATAAACGTGTCGTGCAAAAGATCTGAGGTCTGAATCGACTGATCCGGTCGCCGTCGCAGGGCGCCGCGCGCCATTCGCCGAAGCTCGTCGTAGACGAGCGGCATAAGCTGTTCGAGCGCAAGTTTGTCACCGTTATTCCAACGGTCGAGCAACAGAGAGATCTGATGCGGGTTCGTATTTTGCATTTAATCAGCGCGGCACTGAATATATAGCGAGTATAGTGCAAAACAGCGCAATTTTGAAACTTCTTCGGCGATCATGACCCCTTTTTTTATCCGTTTTCGTTTAGCACGTTAGAGGGATTTAACCGTGGGTTGCATTAATTTGAGGGAGTCCTCCATTTCGGCAACAGAAATAGGAGAAAAAGTACTAAGCGACCTCGCCACGATGAAGGCAAATGAGGCAAAACCGACGCGCTTGCCCGACGGGTCGTCGGTACCGACGTCCGCGAGGTCTTACAGGACAGGCTAGCCCGCGAGATCGTACTCGAACCTCGACGCTGATTTTACGAATCGCTGCCTCACACAGCGCGGCATCTCCCACACCTTTCCCAACAAATATGGCTAAGTGGCCGTACTGTAAATTAATGCTTTGCGATAAATGGTTTTTGACATATAGTGTAAACATTCGTTAAAAATTGCGACTCTTCCACTCACCGGGAACCGAACAACCACCCAGAGAGAATTTTTATCGCGCAGTGCGCGGAGGTTTCGATATGACCAACAACGGCAAAAAAGAATGGACGATCATGATCTATCTGGCGGGCGATAACAACCTGAGTGTTGATATGGCCCATGCAATGGAGCAAATAAAGGAAGTTGCGGGCGAAGAAGGCAACGGAATAAATCTATTTGTTTACTACGACGGCAACTTGGAGTCGATTCCTACGGTCTACTGCGACTTTTCAGACTCTGCTAATCCTGTCCACGTGCGTTCGTTTCAGGTCCAAAACAAGCTTTATCGCACCTCTCAGAAACGGAATGAGAACGCTGCCGATTATCGATCGGTCTTGAATTTTGTCGACTGGTGTCTTAATAAACGTGGCCGTCGTGCGGATAAATACGGCCTGATATTCTCCGGCCATTCGTTAGGCTTCAATGACCCGGGTTTGTTCAAGGATGAGTCGTCGGGCAAAACGATGAAGATGGAAGAGATGTTCATGCTTATCGACAGGCTAACGAAAAATGAAGACGAACTGGCCGCCGAGGTTCATGCGATGGACAAGAAGTATAAGAGGGACCATGATTTCGAGTCGGACCCGCATTGCGACCAACGCCAGTCAACGAAATTGGTCGGGCAGAAGCTCGATATTTTGGGCTTTGACAGTTGCGTAATGGGCATGCTCGAGGTCGGTTACCAGTTCAAGACGAACGCAACAACGCTAATCGCGTCCGAGGGCAGCGTTCCCAGCGCCGGCTGGACGTATGCAAAGATCCTCGGCTCTCTTGCACACGACGAAAGGCCGCTCGACGACAATGATGTCGCTGCGCGTTTTGTGAGAAAGTTTATCGAGAGCCAGGATTCGTTCACGGTGGGCGGTTCCTCTGTCGACATGGCCGCCTGGGATATGGCCAAAATTGATGGCCTGAACGAAAAATTTCAGATACTAGCCGACAGCCTTTGGGATTGCTTTAAGCACCGGAAAAGCCCGGTTTATCGCAACATGGAACGTGCGTTGCTCAAGGTTCATTGGCAGTGCCAGTCGTATATGCACGACCAGAACGTAGATATTGGCGACTTTTGCGAGCTGCTCCGCCTCGAGTGTATTTCGCTTGCCGAGGACCTCGGCCCTGACGAAGACGAAATCCTCGAAAAGGTTCAGCAGGCTTGCGACGAGGTTCTCGCCGAACTCAGCAAAGTCGTGATCCTCAGCGGTTTTAGCGGCGGCGAGTACCAGTATTCCAACGGGATAGCGCTCTACTTCCCGTGGTCGTTTGTTACGTATCTGGCGTCCGAAAAATACTATGAAAACCTTGAGTTTGTCGAAAAAGGTGCCGGAAAAAGTTGGAATAAATTCCTGCGGCGATATCTGGGCGAAGTGACTCTTCGTAAGTTGCCGGAACGCACAATGGCGGCGGGCGCGGGTGCGGAAGCGTCCTCTAAACACAGATACCCGTCCTTTAAATACAACGAAGATGAGCGTTCGTTGGGAATAGTCAGCCAGATCGATTCGAGGATGGGCGGTGAATCCGGCGGCAAGATGGGCGGTGAGTCCGGTGGAAAGATGGGCGGCGAGTCCGGCGGAAAGATGGGCGGCGAGTCCGGCGGAAAGATGGGCGGTGAGTCCGGCGGAAAAATGGGCGGCGAGTCCGGTGGAAAGATGGGCGGCGAGTCCGGTGGAAAGATGGGCGGTGAGTCCGGTGGAAAAATGGGCGGTGAGTCGGGTGGAAAAATGGGCGGCGGCGGCAGTTCAAACGTTCTCTTTAGCAGCCTGCGGCTTCATAAGAACATAGAGACGAAATGGAACATTTCGGGCTTTACAAAAACACCTGCCGAGTCAGAATCCGACGGCGAAAGCGCTGACGCGACGCACGGCTAGACTCAGCCTTTCATCTAGTTTACGAGGGCGAGTTGCTTCGGAGCCATAGAAGAGTTCTCTCTCCGCGCTCAAAAAAAGCTTTACGCATACGCCTTTCGATGCGGCGATCACTTCGAAAGGCTCGCTCTGCTCATTCGGCTCAAAATTCGCCAGCGAAAACGCCAGCCAGAGGTGCGCGACAGTAGCGGTCTTCTGGCCGGGATCGATCACATCAGCGGTTTCGCTCTTGCCCGGGGCGGCACATGGGCCTCGACGGCACGCGACGCGAATTGTGCCCCTCGCATGCATCGCCGACCACATTCCAAGAGCCTCCCGATGCCTGCGAACAACTTCGTAATCTTTGCCAAACCAACCCCCTGATCGAGAACGAGCGGCGAAAGCCATAAACTTTTGTCAGCTTTTTTATCCGTACGCCAAAACCTCCTGGTCAAAGCTGGTTCGAATAATCAGATTCTGCCACACGGCACAGGTTTGATTGAACTGACCGTCGGCGGGCGTGCGCTCGTGTCCGCCGCTTCGATAACCACGGGCTTGCAAAATTATCCGCAATAAGGACATAATGTCGTTCAATTTTCGATTAATTCTATTCTCAAAAGGAGCTTTTGCGGTGCAAAAAATGCGTTCATCGTTTGTCCTGATATGTCTCTCGTTAGTTTTAAGCTCGCTCTCGATGGCCCAAAGGGCGCCTCGCGCGGGAGCTCCGCCTGTGGCCACGCCGACAAACGCAACCGCAACGCCGTCACCGGCCGGTTCGCCAGCCGCGACCGCTACCCCTACTCCGGTGCCGACCCCATCACCGACGCCGGACGCGATGGGTTCGCAGGTTTTCTCAGGTCTAAGGTTCCGCTCTATTGGGCCTGCGGTTACCTCGGGTCGCGTGATCGCGTTTGCGGTCGATCCGAACGACAGAAGCAAATACTACGTTGCGGTTGCCTCGGGCGGCGTGTGGAAGACGGTTAATTCCGGAACCACGTTTACACCGGTTTTCGATGGCGAAGGCGCATTCTCGATCGGCGCCATTGCGCTCGATCCAAAGAACCCCGCGACGGTTTGGGTCGGCACGGGTGAGAGGAACAGCCAGCGAAGCGTCGCCTATGGAGACGGTGTTTATCGCTCTGACGACGGTGGCCGAAGCTGGCGAAACATGGGGCTCAAGACATCAGAACACATCGGTCGGATAGCAATCGACCCGCGCGACAGCAATGTCGTTTTCGTCGCCGCGCAGGGCCCGCTATGGGCGCCGGGCGGAGAACGGGGGCTTTATAAAACAACCGACGGCGGAAAAACGTGGAAACAGGTCATCTCGATCAGCGAGAACACCGGC